>NZ_FNFP01000006.1 GCF_900100845.1 Natronincola ferrireducens
GTTTTGTAATTCGTACTAAGTCCATTGGGGTCAACCCTAAAAGGATAAAACGCTTTAAGGATAAAGTGAGAAGAATTACAAGGCGAAACTCAGGAAGAGAACTTGAAAGTATTATTAAAGAACTAAATCCAATACTTAGGGGATGGATGAATTATTATCGCGTAGCAAACATTAAAAGTTTTACAAAAGATTTCATGCAGTGGCTACGAAGAAGACTTAGAATGGTAAAGATGAAGCAATGGAAGACCTATAAGGCAATGCATAAAGAAATGAGAAAGCTAGGAATTAAAGGAAATGGTCTAAGAATGGCTGTAACAAAGTGGAAGAACTCGAATGTTCATATAATCCACCAGATACTACCTAACAAATACTTTGACGACTTAGATCTCATTGATATTCATAAATACGAAGTTGGTTTGTTGTCGAATTATTATTAATTTGGTAAGAAATTTCAGGAGCCGGATACGGCAAACGTAAGTCCGGTTCTGTGAGAGCAAAGAAAACAGGACTAATTATCCTGTTTTCTAGCTACTCGATTTAGAGTGGGAAGAAATTTCGCAGTATTAAAATCAAAAGGGGGCTCTTAGGGAGTGCAAGTTTTGTTTCTCGAAAATGATAAGTTTGGGGAAGCTTTTGTTTAAAGGGGGTTTAGGTTAATAATTGATAACTACTCAACATACAATTTATAGAATCAAGAATTTGGGAGGAGATGGAGTGAAGGCGAATAGTTGGTACGATAAAGAAATGTCCCTTATTTATCACAACATACAATATTATCAGCAGATGATTATATTAAGCACAGATCCCTATCAAAGGATGTTTTACCAAGATCTATTAAATAACGAAGTAAGACGTCTGAATTATTGGCAATGGTATAACCAATATCCTAATTATCCAAGTAATCAGGAAGGTGAAAACGCCCCATCCAATCAAAGAGAGTTCACCCTTGAAGAGTTAGCGCAATATGATGGCTCCGGTGGTAGACCTGCCTATGTTGCAGTAAATGGAATTGTTTACGATGTAAGCTTAGAGGCAACCTGGGGAGGGGGTACGCATTTTAGTTTATATGCAGGAAGAGATTTAACTGGAGCTTTTATGGGATGTCACGGCGGTAGACCTGAGATTTTAAAAAACTTACCACAAGTAGGGGTGTTAAAGCCATAGATGGGAGGGAGTTATTTGAATGACATACCAAGCAACTGCCCAATGATAGATTCAAAAACAATTACAGCTAAAAAAATAATTGATTTAGCTATAGAGAAAATCAAAAATGCCAGTATTAATAAAATCAATTTAATCTGGTTAGAAGCAACGGGGTGTGCAGGGAATATTATTTCTTTACTCAATGCAGAAAATCCAGATGTAATTTATCTATTAGATCAGATGGTGACATTAAAGTATAACAATAGTCTAATGGCTGCTGAGGGGGAGGCAGCCTTTCAACAGTTTTTAGATACCTTAGATACGGAATTTATCCTAGTGGTAGAAGGCGCAGTGGCTACGAAGCATGATGGGCTATACACTGTGATTGCCCGATACCAAGGGGAATTGGTAACGGCGATGGAGGCAGTGAAAATGGCGGGGGAAAAGGCTAAGTACGTGGTGACAGTAGGAACTTGTGCCTCCTATGGAGGGCCCTCTGCTGCCAGACCCAATCCTTCTCAAAGTGTCAGTGTACCACAGCTTTTAAATCAGGAAGTCATAAGAGTACCAGGTTGTCCTAGCCATCCAGATTGGGCTATTGGAACAATTGCTAACCTTATCGCCTTTGGTATGCCAGAACTAGATCCACAAAGTAGACCTATTATGTTTTATGGCATTACCATCCATGATCGATGCACTAGAAGGTCTTATTTTAATAAGGGAATTTTTGCAACAAAGCTAGGAGACCCAGAATGTATGTTTAAACTAGGATGTCGAGGACCTGTCACGAGAACCGATTGTCCTGTGAGGCAGTGGAATGGGTATGTAAATTGGCCTATTGAAGACAACACCCCTTGTATAGGCTGTGCCCAGGAAAGGTTTCCTGACGGGATGGAGCCATTTGTTAGATATTAAAATAATATTTTGGAGGAAGCTATGGGAAGTAAAATTACGATTAACCCCATCACCCGAATAAGTGGATTTTTAGAAATTGAAGTAGAGGTTGAAAAAAATCAAATTATTGATGCCAAAAGTAGTGGGATGCTCTTTAGAGGCTTTGAGAAAATGCTAAGAGGAAGACCCCCTTTGGATGCCATTTATTTTACAGAAAGAATTTGTGGCATTTGTTCTACGGCCCATTCCATGGGATCTACTTTAGCCTTAGAAGATATATTAGACATACGTCCTAATGAAAATGACAAGATGATAAGAGATTTTATGCATGGGTGCGAATTTGTTCAAAACCATTTAAGGCATTTTTACCAATATACCTTTCCAGACTTTGTGCGGGGCCCAGAGATTCAACCCATATACAATGCTACCCACAATGATTATAGACTGCCGGAGGGATTGAATAAGGAGTTATCCAGGAGTTATTTAGCATCCCTGAAGTACAGCCGCTTAGCCCATGAAATGTTGGCGGTCCTAGGAGGTAAAGCTCCCCACACCCATGGTATATTTGTAGGGGGTGTAACCGTGAACCTAGAGGCGTCGAAATGGATTAAGGTCAAATCCATATTGGCCTCTATCAAGGAATTTGTGGCAGGACAAATGATTCCTGATGTCTATACCATTGCAGAATACTACCCTGATTATTTTGAAAATGGAGTAGGGTATAAAAATCTAATGACCTATGGTGTATTCGATACCTACGTGGAAGAAGAGCTATTTTATGTAGGGCCCCAAGTCTTTATTGATGGAGAACTTCAGAACTTTGACCCTGAAAAAATCACTGAAAACATACACAGAGCTTGGTATGATGCAAGGCAAATAGAACAAAGCCCTACAGAGCCAACGGTAGAAGAAAATGTCTATAAGGAAAAAGCCTATAGTTGGATTAAAGCCCCCCGATATGAGGGATACCCCATGGAGGTTGGCCCCCTTGCACGGATGTGGCTAAGTGGTGATTATACCAATGGCATTTCAACCATGGATCGAACCATTGCTAGAGCGCTAGAGGTAAAAAAAATAATCGGAATCATGGAAGGTCTTTTGGAAAGAATGGAGCTTAAGCCTGCACAACAAGGGCGATATACGTTTCCAAGTGAAGCAAGGGGTAAGGGACTGATCGACACCACAAGAGGAGCCTTAGGTCACTGGATTATCACCGAAGATCAAGGCATTCAAAACTATGAGATTATTACACCTAGTTCATGGAACCTATCTCCAGAGGATTCAGAAGGGGTGAAAGGAGTAGTAGAAAAGGCATTGATTGGAACAACCATAGAAGATTTAAAAAATCCTATAGAAATAGGAAGAATTGTGAGGTCCTTTGATCCCTGTGTTTCCTGTGCCACCCATGTAACAAGTGATCGTTATTCCCCGATACAGATTAGGATTGTATAAGATGGCTGTAAAATGTATTGGAATCGGCAATCGGATTATGAGGGATGATGGTATAGGGATCAGGGTAATAGAGAACCTTTCACCACAGTTGAAGCATATGGGCATAGAAGTCATATTGGGAGAGACAGATACCGATTATGCCTTAAGTAAAATTGAGGATGGAGACTTTTTATTTATTATCGATGGAACGTATTTTAATGTCAAACCAGGTACCATCACTTTGACGCCTATTGATAAATCTATTGAACAGCATCATCAGGCCTATTCACAACATCAAGCAAGCTTAGCTTACATGATTAAGACCTATGGCAAGACCATTGAAGGATTTATCATTGGGATTGAGGTGGAGGAGATCGATTTTAGTTTAGAACTGAGTAACACATTGCAAAGGAAACTCCCTCATATATGTGAGGAAGTGTATCAATTGATCTATAAAAATATAAGGGGGGTTTAAAATGCATGACACTTATTTATTAAACAAAATAACACAATCTCTAAAGGAAATATGCCAGGAACATAAACTTAAGAAAATAGAAGCCTTTACTTTGGTGGTAAACCATCATAGTCATGTGAATGAAGAGAGCTTGCGAGAACATTTAGAGATTAATAGCAAGGAATTAATAGGAGATGATCTACAGATTAATTTACAAAGAGAAGATATAGAGGAGCAGACAGCTATTATTCATAGTCTCCAAGGTGAGACCTTTGAACCATAACAATCCTGTTAAGGATATCGGTAAGAGAAGGTACATCATAAAAATTTATGGAATTGTCCAAGGGGTAGGATATAGACCCCAGATCTATAACCAAGCTAAGTTTTTTAATATTAAAGGCTGGGTGACTAATCAAGGAAGTGCCGTTGTGTTAGATATAGAGGGAGAAAGGGCATATATAAGAGGGTTCTTGATTGAAACGATTAACAACCCTCCTAGTCTAGCTACAGTGGAAAAGATACATTTACTTCCCAAGGAATATAAGGGCTATCTAGATTTTCAAATTAAGTCTAGCACTATAGATGAAAAAGGGCTTAAATTTATTGGTGCGGATGTGGCTACTTGTCCCCAGTGTCTAGAAGAAATCTTTAATACCCATAACCCGAGGTATCATTATCCCTTTACAAACTGCACAGTCTGTGGCCCACGGTATTCTATTCTTAGGAAATTGCCCTATGATCGAAATCATACAACCATGGATGCGTTTCAAATGTGCTCTAGTTGCAAGGAGGAATATAATGATCCAACGAATCGGAGATTTCACGCTCAACCCAACTGCTGTCTGAACTGTGGACCCTCGTTACATTTATTGACCAATGAAGGAATGGAAGTGCTGTGCATCGATTCTATTGATAAAACCATAGAGCTTTTACAAGCAGGAAAAATAGTGGCCATTAAAGGATTAGGAGGATATCATTTAACCTGTGATGCTGAAAATCAAGAGGCTATCAAGGCTTTGAGGAAAAGGAAAAATAGGCCCCATAAGCCCTTTGCTCTAATGGTAAAGAATATGGAGGTAGCAAGAGAATTATGCAGGATCAATGAAGTAGAAGAAAAAGTCCTATTAAGCAATAAAAGACCTATTGTTCTATTGAAAAAGAAGGGTTCTAAGGGATTACCTGATGAAATTGCTCCTAACATGGAAAGATTAGGCGCGATGCTTCCCTACACCCCCTTACATTATTTATTATTTCAACGGGGAATCACTGCCCTTGTCATGACCAGTGGTAATCAAAGTAGTGCCCCAATACAATATAAAAATCATGAGGCAATTGAGAACCTAGGAGGGATTGCTGATTATTTCTTAATACATAATCGAGACATACACATTCCAGTGGAGGATTCGGTTGTAAAGGTGGTAAATGATCAAGAGATTGTGGTGAGAAGAGCTAGAGGTTATACCCCCTTTAGCTTTCCAATTAATATTACTCAGGAAGTATTAGCCTTAGGGGCGGAGGAAAAAAGTACATTTTGTGCTGCTCAAAATCAATATGGGTATATGAGTCAGTATTTAGGGGATTTAAAGGATTTTGATACCTATGGGATCTATGAAAAAGCAATAAAAAATTTAGTAAACCTATTGGGATTGAAGCCTAAAATAATTGCTCATGACTTAAACACAAGCTATATATCTTCTCAATATGCAGAAAAGATGGTAGGTGAAAAAGTGGCAGTGCAGCATCATCATGCCCATATGGTCAGTTGTATGGTAGAATACAATCTATTTTCTCCCATGATAGGGGTAGTTTTCGATGGAACGGGGCTAGGAACAGACGGCAAAATATGGGGTGGAGAATTCTTTGTAGGCACAAGGGAGAGCTTTAGTCGAGTAGGACATTTAAGGTATGTGACTATTCAAGGAGGCAATCAAGCAATTAAAGAACCTTGGAGGGTTGCCATCAGCTATATGTATGCAATCGATTATCAGGAAAAAAAGGTTTTAAGAGAGGTAGACGAAAAAAGTATCCATGCAGTGACCCAGGCCTTAGATCAAAACTTAAACTGTTTTCAAAGCTCCAGCATGGGAAGACTTTTTGACTGTGTGGCATCTATACTAAATCTACCACAACGAATTACCTACGATGCCCAGGCAGCTATTGAATTAGAAAATATTTTAGACCCTTCCGTTAAAGCATACTATGCTTATCATATAGGAGAAGAAAATGGCGTTTATCAAATTGATTATAAAGGGATTTTAATGGGGGTTTTAAAAGATATAGAAAAGGAAGTACCTGCTTCTGCTATTTCGGCTAAGTTTCATAATACGATAGGTAATGTGACCCTAGAGTTGATTTCTAGAATAAAGGAAAGCTCCCATATAAACAATGTAGTATTAAGTGGAGGGGTTTTTGAAAATACCTATCTGTTGTCTTATGTAGTGAAGGGGTTGGAGAAAAGAGGCTACGACGTCTATTATCATCGGCAAATTCCCACCAATGATAGTGGGATCTCTGTGGGACAGTTAGGGGTGGCAGCTGCAATAGAAGGGATGGGTTGATATGTGTATTGCAGTTCCTGGAGAAGTTATTGAATTATTTCCTCCCGAGGCTAGGGTGAAAATCATGGGAGTAGAAACGATTGTTAATATACAGTTAATTGATAATTTAAATGTTGGAGAGCATGTGCTAATCCATGCGGGATGTGCCATTGAGAAGATTGACAAAAGCTATTATGATAATTTGCTAGGTATATTTGAAAGTATGGTGGATGAAAATGAATAGGAAGATGGATAAGGATTTGTTAACCCATCTAATCAATGAGGTTAATTCCATGGCGACAGAAGAAATAAAGATTATGGAGGTATGTGGTACCCACACCCAGATGATTGCTAAGCTGGGGCTAAGGACCCTGTTATCCCCTAAAATCAAACTTCTATCAGGGCCAGGATGTCCTGTCTGTGTAACGGAGGAAAAGTATATTGATTGTGTTATAGAAATTCTAAATAAATATAATGTAACGGTGGCTACCTTTGGAGATCTCATGAGAGTAAGGGGAGGAAAGGAAAGCTTGCTGGAGGAGAAGGGCAAGGGGAAGGATGTCAGGATAATCTATTCACCTTTGGACCTAATTGAGATGGCTGAAAAGAACAGGGGAAAACAGATTGTTTTTCTTGGGGTAGGTTTTGAAACGACAGCCCCTATTATAGCCCTAGCAATTAAAACCGCCTCCGAGAAAGGAATTGACAACCTATATTTTCTTACCTCCATTAAGCTAATGGCACCAATCCTGCATTATATTTTGAAGGAGAAAAACCATCAGATACATGGATTCATTTGCCCAGGTCATGTGGCTACCATCAAGGGTTCCGGTTATTTTAAATTTATAAATAAAGAGTACCATATCCCAGCTGCCGTATGTGGATTTGAGGCTATTGATATTGTAGCTGGCATCTATTATTTGGTGAAGCAGATCACTCAAGAGGAGGAAGAATCCTTTAAAAATCTGTATGAAAGATGTGTAAGTCCTCAAGGGAATAGGACAGCCAATCTGTTAATAGATGAGGTGTTCAACATTGCAGATGGAGAGTGGAGGGGAATTGGTAACATAGAAAACTCCTCCCTACAGATGAATGAAAAATATGCTAGATTTGATGCTAGGAAGGCATTTGTAGTAGAAAACCAACAGGTAAAAGTCAGTATGGGCTGTGATTGCAAGGATATTTTATTAGGAAAGAAGACACCAAGGGAATGTAAGCTTTTTAAGGATAGATGTAACCCAATGGATCCACTGGGCCCTTGCATGGTGTCCACTGAGGGAGCCTGCGCTATTGCCTATCGGTATGGGGAGGAAATATAGAATGAATGACAAAGTGATGCTCCGTCATGGAGACGGTGGAAAACATACAAGCTTATTGATCAAGGATATTTTTTATAAGCATTTTTATAACGATATGTTAGTAAATTCTCTAGATGCCTCTGTATTTGATGGAAATCATTGGAGACTGGCCTTTACAACAGACTCCTTTGTGGTAAAGCCTCTAGTGTTTCCAGGAGGAGATATTGGCAAATTAGCTATCTGTGGTACTATCAATGATTTAGTTACAGCAGGAGCAAAACCTTTATATTTAAGCTGTGGGTTTATCATCGAAGAGGGCTTTAATATGGAGCTACTGGAGAAAATTGCAGCCTCTATGGGGGAGACCTGTAGAAAAACGGGAGTGAAAATAATCACAGGAGATACAAAGGTGGTGGAGAAAGGAGCAGTAGATGGAGTATTCATCAACACCTCTGGAATAGGAGGGCTTCAGGCTAATTATCAACCAAAACCGATTCAAGAGGGAGATCAAATTATCATTACTGGGGGAATAGCGGAGCATGGAACTACTATAGCAGTGGAAAGATATGGAATAAAAGTAGAAGGAAATATAAAAAGTGATTGCAGACCATTAAATCATATTCTTGAAAAACTTCAGACATATATGGGAAGTATTAAGCTAATGAAGGACCCTACTAGAGGCGGCTTGGCAACGGCCTTAAATGAAATCCTAGAGGTATCAGGGAGGGGAATTCAGTTATTAGAAAAAGCTATTCCTATAGCTGGGGAAGTAAAATCCATCAATGAACTTTTGGGATTAGATCCTCTATATCATGCCTGTGAGGGTAGGATGATCATGGTAGTTGACAAGGAGAAGGCTGACGAGGTATTGGGGGAAATTCGAGGATGTGAAGGCTGTGAAGATGCAGCAATCATTGGTAGCTTTCTTTCGACTGATATACCGTCAAAAGTAGTGATGGAAACAGTTATTGGTGGGAGGAGAATTGTTGGTCCCCTAGAGGGGGATATGCTACCAAGGATATGCTAATAAAAAATAGAGAAAGTGTAGAGTATAGGCTATAAAGTAGCATAATACTCTACACTTCTTTGATTTATATAGGACAAAATTCTTCTAACGTTTAGTACCCATAATGTTTTTCAGCATCTGCTTTTGTTCTGTGAAGGGTACCCCGTGGATGCTCAGGTGGGGCATAAATAGAGTACAGTTTAAGAGGGGTGCAACCTGTATTAATCAAATTATGCCACTTGCCAGCAGGGATAAAGATTGCATAATCGTCATAAACTTCTGCTCTAAAATCCAACTGATCTCTTCGATCTCCCATCATAACCATTCCCTGGCCTTCTTCAATACGTAAGAATTGATCATGATCTTCATGAATTTCTAAACCTATGTCATCTCCAGGCTGAATGCTCATTAAGGTAAGTTGGAGATATTCTCCTGTCCATAAAGCGATACGGAAATAATCATTTTGCCTGGTTGCTTCTTCAATATTAACTACATAGGGGCAAGGTCCATAATCCTTTAAGTGAATAGGATGTTTAGGGGGACATGGAGGATGCATTGGCGGGTGCCCCCAATAAGGGTGTTGATAGGGATTATAATTATTATAGGGATGGTATGGGTTATATATATTACTCACATTGTTCACTCCTTTCATGTCTTTGTTAATATCATATGCTATATCTCTAGGAGAGGTGTTCACATTGATAGAAGTTGTGCCACTCTTCTCTCAAAAATAACCCCTGCAGCTATTGAATTAATTTCGTGAAAGAATATCACCTTATTTTAGGTTCACTTAGTTAGAAGAAAAACCTTTATTATTAAGTGTAATAGCCTTAGTAGGGCATTTTTCTATAGTTTTTATAATAGCGGACATATTAGAAGGATCTAGATGTATAGGATTAACTACTGCTTTTTTCTGGTTGATTTCAAAAACCTCGGGAAGCATTTTTACACAAATACTACAACCAACACAATAATTTTCATTGATAGATAATCCCTCTGGATTTGAAGCTTTCATCTGAGGAAGATCTTCTTTTTTTATTAAAACACCCATAATATAAGCCATTAGGTAGATTGAAATAACTGTTAATATCCAACGTATAGTCATAAATTTAGGACCTAAAAATCTTGCCTCATTGGCTAGCATAGGTACTTTAATAACCGCCCATGCACTTAATATAACAACAATATTGACAATACTAGCTCCCTTGGATAAAAGCATTTTACAAATAGGAAAAGCAGCATAGATTGGACCTGCAGATAAACTACCTAAAGCCACTGAAAATCCTATCCCTTTCAGGCCAGATCTTTCCCCAAGATGTTTCATAATAGCTTCTTTAGAAATCCATATTTCTATGAGTACTGTTAGCATGAAGATAACCGGCATTACCATCAGCATTTCAAATAAGTAGTGTCTTGTATTTTGCAGGGCGTGAATAAAGTGTCCTTTAGAAAATACAAAAGTAAAAAAATATAGTGTTATGGTGACAGAAATAAGTTTGTATTTTTTTATGAATTGAAATAACATTACATTAGACCTCCCATGATAAAAGCTACCAGTAGGGCTAAAACAAAACTTAATGCACTACGTATTAGCGTAAATTTGAAACCAAATTCCTTTGCTTCTAGAGGAAATGTCTTGATCCCCACCATCGTGAGAGTTGTTAGAAAAGCAACCGAGGGTACTAGGTGGGCACCTCCATCGATTAGTGAGCCAACCAGAGGAAAAGCTACAAAGGCTGGGATTAAAGTTATACACCCTATTAAAGCAGCAAACAAAGTACCGGTAAGGGGATTAACTTTACTAAGCATTTCAGCAATTGTAGTTGGGGTTAAAAAACTTAATCCAAGGCCAATAAGAAAAATAGTAGCAATAATATCAGGAAGCATACCTTGCATCATACCCTTGGCTTTGTGCGTTGCTTCTTTTGTCTGCCTTCTTTTTTTAAAATAAGAATAGATTATTAGTGGTAGCGAGATACCCCACATTGATAGTGTAACAATATCCATAAAATCACCCTTTCAAATAAGATATAAAAAATTATATAATAGAGTTAAATAAAAAGGTGTTACCAATGTAACACAAAGGAGATTTAGAATGAAATTTTTGAATAATATTGAAAAGTATACCCTCCTCAATAAGCTTCCCTATGAATTACTCCAAGATTATCTGGTTCAAAAATTATTAAAAGTCAGTGCTTATAAAAAAGGAGAGATTATACATCTTGATGGTGATCAATGTAAGTGTCTAGAGGTAATCCTTGAAGGGAAGGTAGTTATTGAAAGAATTGATGAAAATGGTGATTTGTTTACAATTGTAGAGCTCTATACCGATAATATTTTGGGTGGAAATCTTGTGTTTTCTACAAACCCCTTTTACCCAATGACTATTTCTGCACGAACAGATGTTGAAATACTGGAGATAGAAAAAGAAACGCTTTTTGAGCTTTGTTGTAACAATAGAGAATTTCTCTATGCTTTTCTCCAACTTATCTCTGGAAACACATTGATTTTAGGAGATAAGATTAAGCATTATGCTAATCGTTCAATACGAGATAGTATTTGTGCTTATTTAAGACAAGAATATCACCTGCAGAACACATTTGAAATAAAACTTAATACAACGAAAAAAGCTTTAGCAGAAAGGATAGGAACTCAAAGGACTTCGTTATCTAGGGAGTTGCAAAAAATGAAAAAGGAAGGTCTCATAACCTATGATGCTACTAGTATTACCATTATAGATAAGAGGATCATTAATGATGGATGACTTTTAAGGAATATGATCTATTATTATTTTTTGTACACAACAAAGAACAGGCTTTATCCCGAAAAATTATTTTAGATGGTGTATGGGGCTATGATTATTATGGAGATTTAAGAACCGTTGATACCCATGTTAAACGTCTTCGACAAAAGCTTTCAAAAATGGGTGAACAAATCAAAACTGTTCGTGGTTTAGGGTATCGTTTTGAGGTGAAAAAATGATAAGAAAATCTATCTTTTTAAAGCTCCTAGCTCTATTTTTATTATTTACCACAAGCATTATAGGCATCTTCTGGCTCCTGCATAGTCAATTTTTTTATGGTTATTATATGCAACAGAAAATCAACACCATGATTGAATATAGTGAAGAATTACAGTATTTAATAAAGGATGATATGCTAACTCAGGAGGGTAAGGATACTCTGGAAAAGGTGGCGGATCAGATTCACGGTAGAGTTGTGATTTTAGACTATGATGAAAATATTCTTCACTATGAAGGTAGTATACGAATGGCTCGAGCCAGTAGAGTTCCTCAAGAAGCTTTACAGAAAGCTAAGAGGGGAAGCATACAAACCTATAAAATTGCTGGTGCCAACAGTCCAGTAGAAATATTGGCAGTTTTAATTCCTATGGAGAATTATATTTATTTATTCCAAACTCCCCTACAGCCTATTGAGGAAGCAATTACTATTACAAGAAGCTTTACCTTTTATCTTTTGATTATAGCTTTTTTCATTGCTATGCTCCTATCTTGGATTTTTTCTAAAACCATCACCAAGCCCTTAATCAAGTTGAATCATGTTGCTACTAAAATGGCTTCCCTAGACTTTAATGAAAAGTGGCAGGAGAAACGACAGGATGAAATAGGTGATTTAGGTAAAACCTTGAATTATTTGACGGAGAAGCTCAGCAGCACCATCCATGATCTACAACAGGAGCTACAAAAAGAAAAAAACCTAGACCAAATGCGGAAGCAATTTGTAGCCAATGTCTCCCATGAGCTTCAAACACCCATTGCTTTAATTAGTGGTTATACAGAAGCTTTGCAGGATGGTATTGTATCTGACAAAGAGGAGGTAAAGGCCTATCTTCAAATCATTGAAGGCGAAACCTATAGAATAAGCAATCTTGTGAAGGATTTATTAGATCTAAGCCAGCTACAGTCTGGCAGCTTTAAAGTAAAAATTGAAACCGTCGATATCCTTTCCTTAATAGACAGTACCATCGATAAGTTTCAGCTGATGCGTCAAGAAAAAAGAATAAAGCTGCTTTTACAGCCCTCTGTATCGGAAACCTGTGTATTTGGCGATGAATATCGTATTCAGCAGGTGTTAATCAATCTAACCCAAAACGCCATCAACAACTGTGATCCAGAAGGCAGTATCATCTATAGGGTTTTTGAAGTAGGAGAAAAAATTCGAATCGAGATATACAACGAAGGCCCTCCCATACTTGAAAAAGAAATTCCCTTTATATGGGAAAGCTTTTATAAGGTAAAAGAAAATAGTAGGGGAACAGGCTTAGGTCTAGCCATTGTAAAAAGCGTTTTAGAACTGCATAAAAGTGACTATGGTGTTATTAATAAAAAGAATGGTGTGTCCTTTTATTTCACTTTACAAAAAAGTTTCAACTAGTTGTCACAAAACTGTCACCTCTTCTGTTTACAATATAATTGTAGTACAAAATATATAAAAAAAAGGAGAGGGTTATGATGAAAAAGAAACTTATGATCACAGCTACAACCATAGGCTTGGTGGGCTTGGCGGGATTAATGGCATCACCTGTTTTTGCTAATGAAGCTGTTGAAGCAAAAAATAATTTTCGATGGGGACAGGAGAGAACTTCTACAATAGAAATGGTGGCAGAAAAAGTCAATGTTCCCCTAGAAGACTTATTAGAGGAGAAACTGGGATCTAGTTGTTTGGAGGTATTTTCTAGCTACGGTATTAGCTTAGAGGATATTGGAGCAATGAAGCTACAGGAGAGATTTGCCGTAGTTGAGGCTGCAGTGGAAGCTGGAAAAATTACAGCAGAGGAAGCAGCATCCATTAAAGAAAAACTTGCTGATCATGGTTTTCTTCTAGATGGTCAGGGACCTCATCAAGGAAATAGACAAGGAATAAAGATAGCTAGACAACTAAAACTACAAAGAAACACTGAAGGTAGAGGGCCAAGGGTGAATAGATAATCCCCTTCTACTAAGGGTATTATTGGGATTATAAACAGCATTCGTAATACCTATTTTTCAAAATGGGTATTTAAATAATCGCACATTATCTTTTCTATGGATTACAAGTCCACAAATGGTATAAGAGCCAGTATTAAATGCAGGGGTAGTGATTTTGTTCCCTTGCATTTTTCATATCTTTTTCCAACTGATATGTTTATTAACTTAAACAAGCATTCTCTGAAAAACATGGTTTAAATCCTATAGAATTTCATTCTATTTTGGAGTATGTTCTTTCAGCTATGATTGGCATTATGAATTACTGGTTTAGACAGAGTAAAATGTTGACCGCAGAGGACTTGATTGCTTTAATGGATAATCTTATGGAGAATGGTGTTATGAAGCGTTTATCAAAATAATTGAAGAAGTAATGATAAAGTAAGTCCCAATTTTAAAGAGGTCAGCCTCCTCTCCTTATAGAAAATGCCCCTAAGGGGGGGACTTCATATTTATTCTGCCAAATATTATCATCTTTCTATCAAAACCCATGTTGAGACGGTTGCTCTGCTGACAAAAAAATAAATGTATAATCCCTTGATAACGGTGTATTCACAGTGTTTTAACGGGTTTGTTTATTTTTTGAGCGTGGGAAAGGTGATGGGTTTTGGGTGTATTTTTAAGAGATATGAAATTAGTGACTTGTTATGCTCATCCATGCAAATGTAGTTTTGCTTTAAGGGTTCAACCGTTTAGCAAAAGAAAAGTATAGCTTTAGATATTTGTGTTTGAAAAGGAAAGTATTAATACACTTGATGCTAAAGGAGAGGTGCTGCTCATCATGCTCTCATCCCTCGTTCAGGATGCAAGCAGGTCCATTAGGGAGAACTCTACCTAGGGGATTAGAAGGCGATTTAAAAACGGAGAGTTCAAGATGAGCACAAAGCGATTCCTTGGATATGATACTGATGAGAATGGCAAGACCAAATGGTATGCAAAAATAATTCAGAGTATGCTTCAGAATGAAAAATACAAGGGAGATGCCATTTTACAAAAGAGCTACACAGTTGATTTCCTGACAAAAAAATAACAGATATTTATGCTACTGCTATGGATTATTCTCCTGATGCTTTGACATAGGGAGGGTATCTTTGAATAGCTCTTTCAAGTATGATTGTAGATCTTCTGCTGTTCTTAAATCAGCTCCGGTAATCATTTCTCTTAATACTTTCTTTGATCCTGTGCTCATAAAAAATACTCCTTCCTGGTTTGGTTTTATTTTATTTGTTAATTATTACCATAAAGGAGTATTTATTTTCACTTAAGCACAGATTATTTTACACTACCTATAAATACAGAAAAATTCAATACCTTTAGGATGGATTTGGAATTTCAAAGTCCATATTTTTTTATCTTTCTCCATAAGGTAGTTCTATCTATGTTTAAAAGTTTCGCTGCAATTTTTCGATTATACTTTGCTTCAAGTAAAGCTGCTCTTATTTTCTTTGTTTCATCTAAATCAGTTATATTAAGTCCATTGCTTTGAGCTTCTGTTTTAGAAACAAAACTAAGTTTTTGAGGGTTTGAATTCTGAAACCTTACCTCCTCTAACTCTAAAATATAGCGTGTATCCATCTCACGAATAATGTTGTTATCTACATAGACGCACAGTCTTTCACATATATTAAAGAGTTGTCTTATATTACCTTTCCAGTCAAAAGAAACTAGATGCTTAAGGGAATCATCTGATATTTTAATACTTGGATAATTTTTACTTAGATAGTAATTGATTAGTTTAGGAATATCCTCACGCCTAGAGTTGAGTGATGGTAATGGTATTTGGAGAACATCTAATCTATAATAAAGGTCATCTCTAAATTCACCATTCTTAACTAAAGTTCTAAGATCCTTATTAGTAGCGGCAATTACCCGTATATCAATAGGTATAGTTCTATCGTCTCCAATTTTAGTAATTTCTCTTTCTTGCAATGCTCTTAAAAGCTTAGCTTGAAGCCTAAGTGGAATTTCAGCTATCTCATCAAGAAATATAGTCCCTTTATGTGCAAGTTCAAAAAAACCTAACTTACCACCTTTTAAAGAACCTGTAAATGCACCTTCTACATAACCAAATAGTTCACTTTCCAAAAGACTTTCTGATAAAGAAGCACAATTTATAGCTACAAAGGGGCCTTTTTTTCTATTGCTATAATTATGTATACTTTGAGCAAAAATTTCTTTGCCAGTGCCACTATCACCTATTAAAAGAATATTAGAATTTGCTTTGGAATATTTTTTTGCAGTAGCAATTAAATCCTTCATAATTTTACTCTCGCATATAATATCTTCAAAGGTAGCCTTGGCAAAATGTCCTCGATTGTATATTTTTTTTCTTATATTTTGTTCTAAATCCTGAATATCATTAATTTCCTTAAATGTTAAAACGGCTCCTGTTAGAGTGTCTCTTACATAGATTAAGGCTTTGTTTATATTAAGAAGAGTATTATTATAGTTAATAATCTCATTAAAATATTCTTCATTGGTTATTAAAACATTCTTCAGGTTTAAGGCAATAGAAGTATCGGTTATATGCTTACCTATAATAGGCATAGATGATATTTTCAAAATATTTCTTGCACAGTTATTAATAGAAGTAATCCTTTGATTTGCATCGATAGAAATTATTCCTTCATGAGAATAGTCCAAAACAGTTTTAAATATTTGATTTTTTTCCTGTTCATAACGACTAATATAAGCTGCACGTTTAGCTTCTGTTAGACACTGCCAAAATGCTTCTGTATTTGTTTTTATATTCATATTAGGTATATTTATTTTTTTAGCATATTTACAGGTGTTTAGACCTCCTATTATAATTTCACATCCATCTTCAACAGCCTTATCTACAAGTTCTTTGCCATTCCAAGTGTCTTGGAGAACATAAGTATTCACATGAAGATCTATAATTTTTGAAATTTCATTTGCACCTACAATCATATTTTTAGCTAGTATTATAGCTACTCTTTTATTACCATATTTTGCTTTACAGTCTAGAAGTGTTGTTAACAAATCAGAACTAGGGACATTTATTTCTATGATAGGTATATCTGTTTGTATTTTTTTAAGGATTTCTGCTAACAATCCTCGAGTTATTATAACATCCGCATCAATTGAAATGTTTTTCACATTATTTTCCGTAACGACTATTTCATTTAACATATAGTCCTCTTTATAAGAGGAACAGTAAGTGAGATTGTGTTTCTCGAACGTATCAAATGCTATTTCAATAAAGTTTTTTTGAGGTACAACTAAAGCTATTTTAATCATGAATACCTCCAGTATATTATATTTATAATTTAAATTATTGTATTGTGCAACGTTATGATGCAAAATTTTGATGTTGCACAACTGAATGTTGTATTATTATTTTATAGCAAGAGGGAGAAATTGTAAAGATGTATAAAACCTAGAAAAACACTGGGTTCTAGTTTTTTAAAACTACACAAAATATTTTGGCACGTTAATTGCTAGTATTATGAAATTAAGTAACTCTAGAGAACTTAAATTATTAATTTTCAAAAGCATTAAAAATAATAAAATTTTCATTAGGAGGTCACTATGCTACAATTAAATGAGGTGTTTGACAATAAAGTCAAATGGATGCTTAAAGACAAGAAAAAGACAATAGGTGCTTGGTTGCAAATAGGAAGCCCATTTACTTCAGAAATATTTGCAAAAGCAGGTTTTGATTGGTTAATGATTGACATGGAACATGGGCCTGGAGATATTATGACTTTGATATCGCAATTACAAGCTATGAGTAAATATGGAACAGTACCTTTGGTTAGAGCACCTTGGAATGACTTTGTTGCCATCAAAAAGATTTTAGATGCAGGAGTATATGGTATATTAGTTCCGTATGTAAATAATAAAAAAGAAGCAGAAGCAGCTGTGGCAGCTTGCAGATATCCTACGATGGGAGTTCGTGGTGTTGCTCCAAGCCCAAGAGCAGGAGGCTTTGGAATGAATAGTGCTAATTATTTAGAAAATGCCAATAACGAGATAATGGTAATGGTAGCTATTGAGACACCAGAAGCTGTGGAAAATATTGAGGAGATAGTCCAAGTTGAAAATTTAGATGGAATATTTATTGGACCAATGGATTTAGCTACTTCCATGGGAAGTTTTTGTAATCCAAATTCTCAAGAAGTCAAAGAAGCAATAAGTAAAGTTGAAAAGGCTGTTTTGAAAACAGATAAATTTTTAGGAACTGTGGCTGGTAACATTGAGCAGGCAACTGTACTTTATGAAAAAGGGTATAGCTTTGTAGTGACTATGTCTGATAGTACAACATTAGGAAAGCTTGCTATAAACACAGTAAAGCAATTTAGAGAGCAATATTCTTCTAGATAAATTTAGATCAGCTATAAAAAGTTAACGATTTATTAGAAAAAGATTTTAAAATGTATTTTGAGCTTACTGCCCTAAAAAGGGGACAGTAAGTCAAGGCTTAGTATCTTTCGATAACCCTTTATGATAAGTATTAATGTTATTCATTTAAGCAAGTTGAAGAACTTTTATGGCTATTAGCAAACTTAAAAGATTTAGACATTACATTTCCTAAAGAATCTATAATGGTTGCTTCATAGCTGTTTTTAGCTATATTAATACCTACAATAATTATATCATATTTTATACTAAGCTTCTGGATTAGAGAGAAACCCTATTTCAGCTTGGATAGGTAGTATTTAAGAAATATAAGACTCATTAAGTTTATTATACGAGAGGAGGTGATTAGGATCGGAAAGCTAGTATTTTTGCCTCAAGATATAGATAGTGCAGGGAAGGAATATTTAATTAGCCAAGGATATGAACTTTTAATTGGAAAAGGTATATCTGAAGAAGATCTTATTAAAGGAATTGAAGAATGTGATGCAATGGTGGTTAGAATGGGGAATTTTAATAGAAAGGTTCTATGGGCTGGGAAGAATCTAAAATTTATAGCTAGACATGGTGTAGGGCTGGATAATATTGACCTAGAAGCATGTAAAGAACTGGGAATCATGGTTTCAAATGATCCTTATTCAAATATAAATGCAGTTGCGGAACATACACTCTCTATGATTCTTGCATTATCTAAAAATATAGTTAATTTTCATAATGAATTTAAAGAAAACGGTTTTCATGTAAGAAATCAGATTTGTAATATTGAACTTAAGGATAAGGTTCTAGGAATTGTGGGCTTAGGTAAAATAGGAAAGCTAATAGCTAATAAGGCTTATCATGGATTTGGAATGAGTATAAGGTGTTATGATAAATATCTGAGGACAGAAGATTGTGAAGACTATATTCAAAAGGTTGGGAGTTTGGAAGACCTTTTAAAAAACAGTGATTTTGTTAGTGTTAATGCACCACTTACTCAAGAAACTAAAAATTTGTTTTCTAAAAAGGAATTTTCGTTAATGAAAAAAGGAAGTTACTTTATAAATGTAGCACGGGGCGAGTTGATGGTTGAAAGTGACCTTATTGATGCACTAAAAAGCAATCATTTGAGGGGGGCAGCTTTAGATGTATATAATCCAGAGCCACCGTCACCAGACAATGAATTACTATCTCTTAATTCGGTTATATTGTCTCCACATAATGCAGCATTAAGTATAGATGCTATGAGAAAAATGTCTCTTAATGCTGCATATAGGATAGATGAATTTTTTTTAGGAAAGCAAGTAGAAAATTTGGTTGAACTATAATAAAAAAAGGAGGCAAAATAGATGGAAAAAGAAGTGGTAATTATAGATGCATCGGTGTTGCAAAATTATGTGCAAGAGCTATTTAAAAGTTCGAGAGTTAATACAGAAGACTCTGAATTTATAGCCAAAGCTTTAGTGGATTCAAATTTATATGGAATAGATTCCCATGGTGTTATGAGAGTACCAATTTATATTAAAAGATTCTTAAATAAGGCTGTAACTTTAAATCCTAACTTCAAATTTAATAATACAGGAAAAGCTATAGAGATTATGGATGGGGACAATGGAAGTGGCATAATTGTTGGTAAGAAAGCCATGGAGAAGGCAATTGAGTTAGCTAAAAGCTTTGGCGTGGGTGTAGTGGGTGTTAAGAGAAGCAATCATTATGGTGCTTGTGCAATTTATACTAGGATGGCTGTGGAAGAGGGAATGGTTGGTATATCAATGACTAATGTAAAACCACTAATTATTGCCCCTGGAGCTGAGAAACCAGTGGTAGGTAATAACCCATTTTCGATTGCTATACCTACATATAATGACTTCCCTTTTATGTTAGATATGGCTTTATCTGTTGTAGCAGGAGGAAAGTTGAGTCTTGCTATAAAAAAAGGAGAAAAAATTCCTAAGAATTGGGCTACTGATAAGAATGGTCGTCCTACAGATGATCCTAAGGAAGCCTTTGCTGGGTATCTATTACCTATGGGAGAGTATAAAGGTTTAGGCTTAGCATATGCGATTGACATGTTGTCAGGATTGCTTACAGGAGCTGAATTTGGATATGGAGTACAAAGCATGTATGAAAAACCTGAAGAACCAAGCCATACAGGTCATATGATGATTGCTATAAATGTAGATAAAATTATAGGAAAAGATCAGATAAAAGAAAGAATGAAAAGATATCATGACGATTTAATGAATACACCAATGTGGGATGAAAACAAGAAGATGTATTTTCCAGGCGAGCTTGAATCTATACTATATAAGCAAAGAAAAGAAGAGGGTATTCCTATACCAATAAAGATACATGAAGAGCTAGAGGAGCTAGGTAGGCAGTTAGGATTTAATAAAAGTCTAGAATATATTTAAAAAGCATTCTTAATAAAATTATATTGAGGGGGAAATAAAAATGAAAAAAGCACTGGTTTTAATGTTAGTGTGTATTCTTATGACTGTTGCTTTCACAGGATGTGCACAGGAAACAGGGACATCAGAGGGACAAGAGACTAGTGATTACTCTAAATGGCCACAAAAGACCATACAAATTATCGCACCATATAATCCAGGAGGAGATACTGACTTCAATGCTAGAGCATATGCCCAATTTTTAACGGAAGAATTAGGGCAACCGGTTGTTGTATCTAATGTGAATGGTAGTGGTGGTGTTGTAGGTAGTAGAACAGTTAAGGAAGCCAACCCAGATGGTTATACAGTATTATTTATGCATCCAGCTTTATTAATAAATGAATTGGCTGGTACAGCTGATTATGGAATAGAGGACTTTGAATATGTTGCTACATCAGGTGTAGTTCCAGGGGAAACTATAACAGTTCACAAAAACTCTGGTTTTAAAAACTTAGAGGATCTAATAAAATATTCTCAAGAACACCCAGGAAAAATTAATGTATCTGCAGACATGGCAACTATGACACATATTATGGCCCTGCAATTGCAAGAGGCAGGTGCTAATATTAATATTGTATCTGCAGGAGGTGCTTCCGATAGAGTAGCTGCATTATTGGGGGGACATATAGATGTAATTATAAACAGCTATGGAACAATTGCTGACTATTTAGAAACAGGAGACTTTGTTGCACTAGGACAAACTAATTTAGAAAGAAGCAAAGGGTTTCCTGATATTGCACCAGCTAAAGAACAGGGCTATGATGTATA
Source organism: Natronincola ferrireducens (assembly GCF_900100845.1). Taxonomy (NCBI): domain Bacteria; kingdom Bacillati; phylum Bacillota; class Clostridia; order Peptostreptococcales; family Natronincolaceae; genus Natronincola; species Natronincola ferrireducens. Next base: position 21,322 of record NZ_FNFP01000006.1, read on the forward strand.
CTTTGAAAAATACTATTTCTTTGCAATGCCTAAGGGAACACCACAGGAAATAATAAATAGATTCTCAGAAGCTGTTAAAAATGTAAGCGAAAATCCAGAATATGCTGACATGATCTTTAAGTCTTATAGACAAACACCACTTTATAAGCCTGCTAAAGAAGGTTTAGAAGATATTTTGAGGATTAAAGAAGATATTCAAATATTTAAAGAACATTTCATGTAAAGTACTTTGAAAACATACTACTATACAATTATCTATTAGCTCCAATAAAAAGTGTAATTCAATGTATCGTTCAATAAGTTATGTATGTTTCTAAGTTAGAATCAAAAGAGGAAAATTTAATTCTGGAGAGGATTGAATTTTCCTCTGTATTTATTAACTTTCCTAAGGAGGAATTACATTGATTAAAAAATATATTGACTTTGTTCCTTCAATAATTTTGATTTTTCTAGGTATTATTCTTGCTATCTCAACAAATTCAATAAAAATCATAAAAGGAATGTCTTATAGTTTAGGTTCAGATTTTATGCCAAAAGTAGGATCGTCGTTACTAATTATAATAGGATTAGCAATATTAATTCAAGCAAGTATAAAATTTAAAAGCAAAGCAGTTGCAGATGATGAGGTTTCATTAAAACCTGTTAATTTACCTGTGATTTATACATTGATATCACTTCTAGCATTTGTAGGATTAGTGGAAAAATTAGGATTTTTAATAACCTCAATGCTTTATTTAATGTTTCAAATATATATATTAACGCCAAAAGGTAAATTTAGCTTTATAAAAACAGGAGTCATCTCTATTACTACATCTATTATAATATATTTTATATTCGTAAACTTTTTCAAACTAATTCTACCAGCAGGTATATTAGGTTAAGAAGGGAGGCATAACATATGTTGGATTTGATTATAATTGGATTCGTTGAAATGCTTACTTTAGCTAATCTGTTATTAATAATTTTTGGAGTTATAGTTGGAATATTGTTTGGTGCGATACCAGGTTTAAGTGCTACAATGGCAATAGCTTTGATGTTACCTGTAACCTATGGAATGGCACCTATTTCTGGATTTGCTTTATTAATAGGATTATATATAGGTGGAATTTCAGGAGGGCTCATATCGGCTATTTTACTTCGCATACCCGGCACTCCTTCATCAATTGCTACTACCTTTGATGGTAGTCCTATGGCATTAAGGGGTGAAGCTGGAAAAGCCCTTGGCATAGGTATTGTATATTCATTTATTGGAGGAATGATTAGCATTATTATTTTAACCTTTATTTCTCCACCGATAGCAAATATTGCTTTAAAATTTGGTCCATACGAATATTTTGCAGTTGGGATATTTTCTCTTACAATGATTGCTAGCTTAGTTAGTGGAAATGTATTTAAAGGGTTAGCTAGTGGTATTTTAGGACTAATATTTGCTATGGTTGGGGCAGCTCCAATAGATTCTGCCAAACGATTTACCTTTGGTATTAATGCTTTAGATGCAGGGTTTAATATATTACCTGTACTAATTGGGCTTTATGCAGTTTCAGAGATAATTAAGGTTGCTGAATGTGGAGTAAATGAAGATAACTTTGAAATTAGCAACTACAAGTTAAGGGGTTTTGGATTTTCAGTAAAGGAGTTTGTAGGCCAAACTTGGAACATGTTTAGATCAGCATTTATAGGACTTGGAGTAGGAATATTGCCTGGTATTGGTGGAGGCACATCAAATATTCTTGCTTATACTGTTGCTAAAGATCAGTCAAAATATCCTGAAAAGTTTGGAACAGGTATTATGGATGGTATAGTTGCATCTGAAACAGCAAACAATGCATCTGTAGGAGGAGCTTTAATCCCATTGTTAACACTAGGCATTCCAGGTGACACAGTTACAGCACTTTTGCTTGGTGGGCTTATGGTTCATGGACTTAATCCAGGTCCGTTATTATTTAAAAATAATGCAGAGTTGGTATATGGAATATTTGCAGCTCTTTTCATAGCAAATATTGCAATGTTGATCTTAGAATTCTTGGGACTTAGGGCTTTTGTTAAACTTCTTTCAATACCCAAAAACATACTTTTGCCAATCATAATGGTTTTATGTACAGTAGGAGCTTATGGTCTGAATAATAGAGTATTTGACATCTTCACCATATTACTTTTTGGAGTAATAGGATATTTATTAGAAAAAAATGGATTCCCATTACCTCCTATTATATTAGGATTTATTTTAGGTCCTATTATTGAAGTTAATCTTATAAGGGGATTGATGGTAAGTCAAGGAAGTTTTGTACCGTTTATTACCAGACCCATTTCAGCAGTTTTTTTACTAATTGCAGCAGTTTCTTTTATATTATCTATGAGAAAAAATATTAAAAATACTAACAAGACCCAGACTGAAAGTTTATAGTTTAAGCATTTATTTTGATTAGGAGTTTTTTAAAAATTAATCCCTTTGATAATAAACGTGTAAGTGTTGTTTTGAGCTATGCACGTTTATTATCTAAAGCCATAAATTTGGAAACTTATTGAAAGAGAGGTGCTATTATGCTTGAAAATAAGAATTTATTTGAATTACAAGGAAAACACATACTACCATCAAGTTCAGTGGTAGAAGAAAAACTTAACAAGCTACTTCAAAATGATAAATTCAAGATAGTTGTTCTTGATGATGATCCTACAGGAACCCAAACTGTACATGGAGTACATATATATACAAATTGGGATTATGAAAGTATATTAAAGGGATTTAAAGAAAAAAACAGAATGTTTTTTATCTTAACTAATAGTAGGGCTTTTACAACTGTTAAAACAAAAGAGGTGCATGAAGAGATAGCCAAGAGTATTATTAGGGCTTCTGAGGAGACGGGTAAAAAGTTTATTATTGTTAGCAGGGGAGATTCTACCCTTAGAGGACATTATCCTTTGGAAACTTTAGTTTTAAAAAATACTATTGAAAAAATTTCTGATATTAAAATAGATGGAGAGATAATAATACCATTTTTTCAAGAAGGAGAGAGATATACTGTAGATAATATACATTATGCTTATGATGGAGATGAATTAGTACCGGTTGCAGAAACAGAATTTGCAAAAGATAAAACTTTTGGCTATAGTAACTCTCATCTAGGTAAATGGATAGAAGAAAAGACGGAAGGTGAGTATAAAAGCCAAGACATTACTTATGTATCTATCAAGGAACTTAGAGCATTAGAATATAACAACATTACAAATAAGCTTTTAAAAGTAGATAACTTTAATAAAGTAGTTGTAAATGCTTTAGATTATATAGACATAAAAATTTTTATAACAGCATTAATGAGGGCAATAAATGAAAATAAAAATTTTATATTAAGGTCCGCATCCTCTGTAACAAAAATTATAGGAGGAATAAAAGAAAAATCTTTATTAAGTAGTGAAGAACTAATAGATAAAGATAATCCTAACGGAGGCGTGGTAATAGTAGGTTCTCATGTTAACAAAACAACTAAACAGTTAGAAAATTTGATAGAACGTGTAGATATTGAGCCTATAGAGTTTAATCAACATTTAGTGTTAGATGATGAAGCTTTTTCTAAGGAACTAAATAGAGTAATAAACTTAGCAGAAGAAAGTATAGTACAGGGTAGAAATGTAGTTGTATTTACTAAGAGAGAAAGATTTGATTTAGGCACTACAAATAAGGAAGAGGAATTAATTATAGCAGTAAAAATATCTAATGCAATAACTAGTATTGTAGAAAGACTTAAGCTAAAGCCTTCGTTCATAGTGGGAAAAGGGGGTATAACATCAAGTGATATAGCTACAAAAGGTTTAGCGGTTAAAAAAGCTTTAGTAATAGGACAGATTAGACCTGGCGTTCCTGTGTGGCTAACTGGAAGTGAAAGTAAGTTTCCAAATATACCTTATATTATTTTTCCAGGGAATGTTGGAAATGAAAATGATTTAACTGAAATTGTAAAATTGTTCAAAAGAAAGTAGGTCAAACTATGCTATATACCCTAAAAGAAATATTTAATAAATATAAGGATTCTGCTATAGCTTCTTTTAATGTATACAATTTGGAAACTATACAAGCGGTAGCAAATGCTGCTAAGCTAGAAGATAAACCTGTTATTTTTGCATTTGGAGAAAGTTATTTTAGGTATGCTAACATAGAAGATATTGCTTTTGCTGTAAAAAGAATAGTAAAAGAATTAGAATTAGATGCAGTACTTCATTTAGATCATGCAAAAAAAATTGAGAGTATAAGGCTAGCGCTAAATAATAACTTTACTTCGGTAATGTATGATGGTTCGGCTTTAATTCTTGACGAAAATATTAGAAATACTATTGTTGCTAGAAATCTTTCCAAAGATTTTGGTGCTTCTTTGGAGGCTGAAATAGGATACTTAAATTCAGAGGATGGTAATGAAGACTATATAATAAGTTCAAAAGACTTTACAGATAGGAATATAGCAAAAGAATTCTCAGAAAAAACTTCAGTTGATGCACTAGCTATTTCAGTAGGAAATGTTCACGGAATATATAAAGGTACTCCTAGTTTAGATTTACAAAGAATAAAAGAGATATATGAATTAGTAAATATTCCATTGGTGCTGCATGGAAGCTCGGGGATAGATGAATATCAAATTAATATGGCTATTAAAAATGGTATAAGAAAAATCAATGTGAATACAGATCTAGCAGTGTGTGCAGTCGGTGCAATGAAAGAAAGAATAAATAAAAGTAATAGACCTGAAAGATTAGAAAAACTTTTAGAAATAGCAACTAGAGAAATGCAGTCAGTAGCAAGAAAATATATAAGAATGATTAATAGTAATAATTAACTATAGATATCCAACCTGATAGCTAACATTATTCAGTATTTTACACGAATTTCTCCATATACTAAAGTTACCATTTTTACAAATAAAAAAGTCTACATTATTTTAGATAATGCAAGAGCTGATATAGCTATTTCAACAAAAAACCTTGAATAGGTACATAAAAATCACTTAAAGCTAATATATCTTCCACCTTATTCTCCTAAGCTTAACCCTCAAGAGAATGTCTGGAATATACTAAAAAAATATTTCTATAGACCTAGCTCAAGAGCTACCATTGATGAGCTATTCTATGATTTATGCTATGTTTATGACCATTTTAATTTTTCAAGCTTTAATATGAAGTCTCTAGTATATGCTAGAAATTATTATGAGTCAAAAGATTTCCATGATTTATAAGGTATAGCTTAAGCTTTCAACTTAGATATCTTAATATTTATTATTATCAATATTAAGATATATTGCACGAGATTAGTGAAGAGTTATATTGATAGAAAAGCAAATGGGTGGCATGGTCATCCATTTGCCGCCCATCAAAAAGTTATAGGGAACTATAGAAAAGTATAGAAAGCTACTATACAATCTTTAGTTCCCTATATTTCAAGACTATTGTAAAATATAAAATGTTATATACATAGATGATAAAATAAACTGATGAAATAAACGGCACACGTGGAGACAGTTGTGTTGATAGAGAAGAAGTAAGTTGTAATCAGTGAGTTACAAGATTTTAAATAAAAAACAGAATATAAACTATGTTCCCCTAGACCAGTGTTTAGGGGATTTTGCTTTAGAGGGGGAAAGAAATTTTAGAGAATAAAGGTATTTTGCCAAACTAGAATATGAAATGTATAACAATATAATTGAAGTAACTTAGTCTACCTTACGTGTAAATTAATATAAATTCATTAAATAAGGGATGAATTAGTATATATATAGTCCATATTTTCAAGAGGATTTTATTGCAAATATTGTCACTATCCATAGTTATGTCAACCACTTATAATGTGTATATAAGAATAATTAGAAAATAGCGGAAATATGAGGAAAATATTTTAAAGTGAGGGGAATTTGTGAAAAAGCACTGGAACTGGAACGTCACTATAGAGAGAAGAAACTATAGGATAGACCTAGAGTATAATATAGGTTTAATTAGAAACATGAAAATCCATGTCAATGGACATTTAGCGAAGCCCATGAAGATTAACAAAGGGGAAGAGGGAACTGATTATTTCTTTTTCATCAACAATCATGAATGCCGTATCTATAGTAGAGAAGGAGAAGATAATCTCCATTATAGCGTAGCCCTAAGAGGGGTGGATCTAATAACAGGAGAATCAGTAGAATATGTAAAAGCACCACCCAAAGAGGAAGAGGTACAGGTAAAAATGACTAAAAAAGAAATGGCAGTGAGGGCTATTTCATTTATTGTCTCTGTATATCCTATTGTTATAGTACTTAATCCTATGATTGAAGGGTTTTTGAGGATATTGAATTGGGAGCCAAACGAAGTTGTTCGTGGGGGTATTGATAGTGGAGCTGGGGTGGCAATGTATACGATAATTGCAAACTACATTGTTAAAAAGTTTAAAGGAAGAGGATTGCTAGAGAGAGGTGCAAAATGAAAAACACCTACTGGAAAGAATTTGCTGTTGAAACCATTACACTGTTTATAATTTATATTGCACTTATACCGTTAATTCATATTCAGCGATTTTCCTTATTTAACCAAAACTTCACATTGAGGATAGTTGTCTATATTGAAAGTGCTATGTTCATAAATAAATACACTTCAAGATTTGTCATCAATAAACTTAAAAATAAGGGTTGGTTAAAAAATAAAAAACAGCTTAGTTGCCCCACAATACAGTTGATATTAAGAAAAGATGTTAAAAATGTTTGTTGATATAAACGTGAAAGTAACTGGCAATCAGGTAGTAATAACAGGTCCCCAAATCAAAACGAAGGAGGATGCTATTGGTGTCATGCTTCTCCATAAAGAAACCGACAGTGTTATTGGTCTTGGAGAGACAGAAGAAAGCCTGAAGGAGACCTATATGGAGGCATTGAAAAATCTTTCAGTAAAAAAATTGATAAAGTTTAATATGAGGTTCTCAATACAGCAGAAGATGGATTGGGAAAAAGCTAGTTTAAGCTAAAGGATAGCAGTCACCTTTATGGAGTAAAATTTAAAAATTGGAGTGAATCAATTGAAAATTCCTAGTGAAATCCCATGGTTATCCTTCTTTCAGGCGGAACCACAGTTGTTGGATGAAGATGCACCCTATTATTATAATCAGGTGAAATATGAATTTACCAATGGCAATCATGAAAAGTTTATTATGACCATGACACCCTCCTACAGTGAATTGAAGCTAGAGGTTTTTAATAGTGATACCAAAGAACTATTGGGGCTATTGGACTTAAAGAATGTTGAAGCCATAGAAATCCTAGGGGATAGGAAGGAAGAGAAAAGAATTATGATCACCAGTCCCTATGGAGTCATAAAGATTGACCTTGCTCCTAAGTATAAAATTTTTATAAACCAACTGTTAGTAGATTAAATCTGAATTTAAAGGATTTTGGGTAAAAGTTCAGAAAAAATTAAGGAGAATAACTTATGCAAAACATGATAAAAGACATGAAAGTGTTTTGGAAGAATGAATATTATAGGGGACTTACGATCTTTTTCCTCATTCCCCTTATATGTGAAATCATCATTTTTTCTTTTCTGTTCCCTGAACCCCTACCTTTTTATAAAACCTATAGTATTTTTGTTGTTCGGACAGGGATTTCTCTGATCATGCTATTTTTAACTTTTAAGGGTATTAAAATAGCTACTGTTTTAACAATCCTATTAGGATTATACTCCCTTCAGCAAATATTAGCGATTCTCATGGTATTTATAGGGGTTTTCTTAAAGAGTTAAAGGTTTGGAAGACTTCCATAGGTACATTCGATAAAGGTAAGGAGAAATATACAATGAACAACTTTTATGAAGCGAAAGTTAATAGAGAGAAAGAAGAACGTAGTCATTAGGGCTATGGCAGGAGGTATGAGACGAAATACTTTAATCAAAGGGCAATAGAATGGAGAATTGATCAATGAAAAAAATAATAGGATTAGGTGTAATAAAAGGGACCTTAGGGTCCTTAATGACGATGATTGTTTTTATAGTGGGAGGTTTAGTGCTTTTAGTAGGGTTTATAGTAGGATTTAGTTTATTGCACGGAATAATAGCAGGAGTCGATAATTTCTTTGAGAGAAGTGATTTTATTGCCTATATTATTCCCGGGAGGAATGTTATTTTGGGTATTATAGCCTTTGTTTTACTGGTGGTAGGGCTTCTTGGCATGAAATTTATAACCCCTTCAGAAAAAGTAGATATACAGTTTGAAGAGGCTGATTTTAACCCCAAAGATCTTAACATCTTTTTAAAAGCCGTGTATATGCAGTTTCGATTTGAAACCCGTGTTTATGGAGCTTTGTGGCATTTTCTTGGTAAGCATAAAGGCAAGGTGCTTTCCCTTACCCTTACTACATCCTTACTACTGGGATATTATAGCTTAACCGACTACAGTATCCTGTACCAAGACACCATTGTAAAACATAGCTTTTTCAATCCAAGGGGACAAACCTATAGCTGGGAGGATATAGAAGAAGTTCGGGTGGGTACTAAGGGAAAAAGAAATAACCATGATTATTACTATACTATTCAATTTAAAGATAAAACCATCATCAACTTAAATCCCCATACCAGCATCAATTCCCATACTTATGATTTTTATGATGATCTTCTTATGATTGACCATCGAGTAAAGGAATTAGGCATCCATAAAGTGATCGATAGGTCTAATTTAGATAAATTGGGAAGGGGCTACTATCCAGAACATTTAGAGAAGGCACGAAGGTTATTTGAGGATTAGTTTGAAAGAAGAGTAAAAAAGCATCCTGATGATTGGCAGATCCATAGAAAAATAGGAAAGAGATTGGTTTATAAGCTTAAGAAAAAGATAAAAAGAAATCCCATGTTGAAACTGTCGCTCTGATATCTAGAGTTTAGTAAAACCCACTACCGAGGATATGCTAATAAAAAAATATTAAAAGTGTAGAGAATAGGCTATAAGCTACCATAAGACTCTACACTTTTTTCAATATTTAGCAATCAGGGTGTTTTTCAGCATCTGCTTTCGTTTTGTGTAGGGTCCCTCGAGGATGCTCAGGTGGGGCATAAATAGAGTACAATTTGAGGGGTGTACATCCTGTATTAATCAAATTATGCCATTTGCCAGCAGGAATAAATATTGCATAATCATCATAGACTTCAGCTTTAAAATCTAACTGATCTTTTGTATCCCCCATCATAACAATTCCCTGACCTTCTTCAATACGTATGAATTGATCATGGTCTTCATGGATTTCTAAACCGATATCGTCCCCAGACTGGATGCTCATCAAGGTAAGCTGCAAATATTCTCCTGTCCATAAAGCAATGCGGTAATAATCATTTTGTTTTGTAGCCTCTTCAATATTAACCACATAGGGACATGGCCCATAATCCTTTAACTGAATAGGCTGTCTTCCATAGTCAGGATAATACATTGGTGGGTGCCCCCAATAGGGGGATTGATAAGGGTTATAATTATTATAGGGATGGTATGGGTTACATACTGGTGGGTAAGGGTGTGTATATGGTTGGTATCCATTATTCACATTAATCACTCCTTCATGTCTTTGTTAATATCATATGCCATATTTTCACCATAGGTGATTAGACTTGTAGAAGATTTATTAACTCTTTTTCTTAACAAAACCAACCCCGGAGGGAAGAAATTTTGGAGAATAGAGGTATTTTGCCAAAATATAATGGATAGCACCATCACCCAGCCATGAGTGCAATTCCAGCAATTTAAATTTATACTGAGTTAAAAGCTAAAAGATAGCAAAGTCATAATTATAGAATATAATACAGTGAAGAAAGAAACATATCCTTAAGTCTTAAAGGGCAGAAGTGAATCAAAGCCAACAGAGGACTAAGGGATATATGGATGTAGGTTTTAATTAAAAAGAAGGAGGAAGTGGATATGATACCTTATGTTAGTGCACCTTATGAATACTATCATGCTTATGATCCTGGACAATTTCAAATGCCAGCAACCCATGAGATGCAAGAAATGTATCAGATGTATGGGCAAAATTTTATATTAAACAATGTTGATGCAAGCCAACTCCAACCAATTTTAACAGATAATCCATCTATTTCAACCTTGGTTTTATTCAAAGAATTATCAGGGTTCCCTAATTACGGAAACCCTAGTGGAAATGCTGATATTCTTTATAGAGGCAATCGAGGTGAATGGACCTTTGAAGTACCTGCCTTTTTCTTTATTCCTGGGCTTCTAAGGGCACAGCTCTATATTCGTGCTGTTTTAGATGACCGGGCTGCGACTCCAGTAGCACAATATTCTGCTACCATTACTATTAATGGGAGAGTTGTTCACCGTGGTCCAGTTCCATTAGAGCATGGTAGACCCTTTGGGCAACCTTTTGTGAATTGGAGAACATTGATTTTTGATGTACCAGATATTAGGCGAGTCAATCGAATAGTCATTACAAATACCTCCACCGGTTTACCCGATGATTGGATTGGACTAGATTGGATGGAGATGAGATTCTTCCGTAGATAACTGTAAGTAGACTCCAGTAAACTCCCAGCAAACGGGAGTTTGCTGATTTTTGATAATTATTACCCTTCCATAAAAAATCAATAATTTCACTTAAAAATTGACACTTCCAACAAGTTCTAGAGCTTTTTATTGACTATCACGGGTAAACTTATCATTTACTATAAAAATACATAGATAGTGTGTTGTGCTTATGGAGAGAAATTAGTTGCAATCAGGAATTATAAGACTTAAGATAAAAGTCTAAAAAACAAGGTATAGACCTCCAGACCATAGGTTTAGAAGACTTTACTTTAGAGAAAAACATCCTGTAGTTTGTATAATGAAAGCATTAGAGGAAGTGTAGCAAGTAATAAGTTTTCTTCATATATTGTAGTACAAATGAAAGGAGGGAGAAAATGAGATCATATATAAGAGTTTTTCATGCTGTTCCAGACGCACCAGCAGTAGATGTATATGCCAACGATTGTTTGATAGTTAAAAATATTTCCTATAAACATGTCTCTCACTATTTAAGCTTGCCTGCAGGACCTACGAATATTAAAATATATCCTGCAGGTAGTAGGGTTAATCCTGTACTAGATGTCAATATAGTTGTACCTCCTATGGAAATTCTTACCGTTGCTGCTGTAGGAACTCTTTCTACCATTGAGCTACTTGTTATTGAAGAGCCTAAATTTTGTGCTCCATATTACAAAACCAATATAAGGTTCGGCCACTTATCCCCCAATGCACCAACGGTAGACATCACTCTTAAGGACGGCACAGTAATTTTTAGTAATGTGTCATTTAAAGATGTCACTGACTATATAAGGGTGGCACCAGGGATATATGAATTACAAGTAAGAATTGCAGGGACCAATCAAGTAGTACTAAACTTACCCTCTGTAGCCTTAAACCCTAAAAACTTCTACACTATATATGCAGTAGGGCTAGTTGGAGAAATGCCACCTTTAGAGGCACTGTTATCTTTGGATAGAGTATGCTGATAAATCAAATCATTAAAGAAGAGCTTCTCAATAAATCCAAAGGGAGCAAAGGGGCCCTAATATTATGAAATTTGTATATTATTATCTTTTTTCTATCAAAATCCCTGTTGAGTGTTGCGTCTTGATAGATAAGAAATAAGTTTAAAACAGTGGCTTAGAAGGTTTAGTATAAAAATTAAAAGGCAATGCAATGTTCCCTAGACAACAAGTTTAGGGAATTTTTTTCCTTGATATGCCGTCTCTGGTGATTTTAGTGAACCATAGTAACTTTAAATGTGCAACAAACCACCATAAGGAAAAATATCGTATAAAAAACTAATCCTAACATCCATTAAAGTAGGAGTAGAGGGCATTCTAAGGGATCTGAAAATGACAGGTATGGATGATACCGTTTTTGCAGGCATCTTAAGCAGCATAGGCACGATTGTAGCAACCTTTGTCAACGGATTTAGAAATGACGAGGGGAATATCCTTAAATGAATTTATACAATCCTTAGTTACTGGGATACCAGAAATTACTGTTCAAATGTTACTTTTTTCATGGTTGATATTTAAATAGGAAAAAAGAAGAAGTGAAAAAACAGCAGAAAAATGGAATCAATTACTAAATAAAATTGTTGAAGAGAAACGACAAACTACACAAAGCGTAAACCGATTATTAGAAGAAATTACTAGAATGGATGCTATGAGAGACATGATTAAGAGTATTCATACTCAAACAGATTCTTTACATATTATGGTAGGTAGTAGTGAAGAATTAACTGCATCTATTGCGGATGTATCAAATATTGTGCAAGAAGTGGCTAACGATACCAATAGGGTAAATCACGGTGTAGAAATTGGTATGGAAAACATGGAAAAATCAATGGACTTTGTTATTAAATCCTTTGAAGAAATGAAGAAGATAAATGTCGAAATGAATGAAGTAAAAGACAAAACTAATGCTATTAATCAAGTTATAGATATAGTAAAGACTATTGCTGGACAGACAAATTTATTAGCTTTAAATGCCGCCATAGAGGCAGCTAGAGCTGGGGAGCATGGAAGAGGATTTGCAGTTGTTGCTGATGAGGTGAAAAAATTAGCAGAACATACAAAAGTTTCAGTGGAAGAAGTACAAAGAAATATTATTGAGTTACAAGAAGCTATAGATTCATCGGTAAATCAAATGAATGAAACCACATCACAACTTGATTCAGGAAAAAGTTTTGTTAATGAAACATTAAGTACTATAGGTGGAATAGGTGAAGATATTAAGAGAATTAGTGATGCTATAATGCAAGTAGCTGCAACCGCTGAAGAACAAACAGCAGCCACTGAAACTTTTTCACAAGGTACTGTTCATATTTCAACTGAAGCGGATTTTATCCTCAGGAACAGTGATAGTACTGGACAGGCAATATATGAGGCTAGCAAAGAGCTTGATAAAATTAGGATGAATTTAGTACGTAATAGAGGACTTCTAAAAGATGAAGATATGATAGATATCTATAAAACAGATCATTTGCTATGGCGTTGGCGGATATATAATATGCTTTTAGGCTATGAAAAGGTGGACATTAATGTAGTTGGAGATTATAAGCAGTGTGGCTTAGGTAAGTGGTATTATAGTATTGATTGTCATAAACTTAACAGTATACAAGCCTTTAAACAAATGGAGAAGCCACATATAGAGCTTCACCAAACTGCTAAAGAAGCGGTAAATGCCTACAATAGGGGAGATATTTCAGAGGCGGAAAGAGGTCTTTTACAAATGGATGAATATTCAAAAATTGTATTTGGGTATCTTGAAGAACTAAAAACAAAAATCTCATCATAAAACAAATAAAATACTAAGATATAGGTTGTATATAAAGTGAATATTGGAGTGCATTTTATGTTCCCTCAGACTAATAAGTTTGGGGGAATTTTGTTTTCGGAGGTTAACTTTTACCCAAAACTCAAGGAATACTCTGGAGCAGAATTTTTACCAATTTAATATGTTATTAAGGAAAAAAAATTTCCTTATATTTACAAACAAACTACTATGTGGTACAATATAGCTAAACTATTATGCAGTGCAAGGTAGGTGAAGGTTATGGTAGATCGTTCCCAATTAATGCGAGGGACGTTAGAAGGGTGTATAGTTAAGATCATAAGTGAAGAAGAAACATATGGTTATGAAATAGTATCTCGACTAAGAGATTATGGATTCGAAGACGTAGGAGAAGGTTCAACTTATCCTATTCTAGTACGACTTGAGAAAAAGAAAATAATATCTTCTATTTACAAAGAGTCTCCCCTTGGACCAAAGAGGAAATATTATTTTTTAACTGATATAGGAAAAGAATTTTTAAGAGAGTTTGAAATTGTATGGAACAATGTGAAAATTTCTGTAGATAGAATAATGAAGGGAGAATGAGAGTATGTTTGCAAATGAAGTAAACCTACTAAAAACAGAAAATGAAATACAATCAAAAAACTTAAGAGAATATGACCAGCGAGTTATTAAGGATATTATGAAAAGTATGAGTATGTTTAAGGTTAATTCATATGATGCACAAGTGATTCAAAGGGATTTGATAGGAATGGCACATGAACTGAAATTGAGGGATTCCAGTTTGCAAGAGGCCATAGGGGATGATGTGAAAGGGTTTACTCATGAAATTATTAAGAATAGTGGTGGTCCATGCAAGAGGGAGATTACACTTAATTTTTTTCTTAAGCTATCAGGATACTTTTTTGCTTGGTTTACACTATTAGCTATTGGAGCCTATGGGAGCCTGTCATGGGATGCAAACCCAATTATATATTTTTACTACTTTGGAGCTGTGTTAATAACATTTATAACAGAGGGGGTTATAGCACCACTCTTTAGTACTGACAAGGGACCTAAAAAAAAGTTACAATCATTAATCTCAATCCTATTATTTATCTTACTAACTTTTATTATATTCTCAATAAATGATAAGACATATACCACAGAAGTAAAAGGTGGGGTCATTATTGTGGTATCAGGGTTAGTATACTTAATCACAAAGTATTTGAATTCAATCAATATTCGTAGACTAGCCAAAGATAAAAAGCACTTTATCAATGACTTAAAGTAGTTCACTATAGAACAAGATAGACCCAGGGGCTCCATCTTCCTTAGATGTTTTGAGGGATGAATATCAGCGATTAAAACAATTAGTTTTAGATGCCAAGGATATCTTAGAGGGGAGTAGATGACCTAATGAAAAATAAAACTAAAAGGGTATTTTGGGGATTCTTTTATAATGGAGTAAGGGAGGAATTAAGAAGGGGAATAAAGTGGAGGGATATGTATCTATTTACAAAAACTATTATCACAGATGATGGGATGAAGGCTTTATGGGATGTGGATAACCTTGCATTAACAGAGGCCAGGAATGAAATTATAGTTCAAAAAGGAAATATAGTGGTGCATATGCTAGGGGATATTGATTTTGATGATAGACAAACAAGGGAAGTGATCATTAATAGATTTTTTACGGATGCGCTATTTGAAGACTAATAAAAATATTATGCAAATGAAGTTAAACGTCAAGGAGTAAGATTAACTATTATAGCATAAGTAATGGAATATATAGTATTATTATTATCCAATTAGACAACAAATTTAAATGAGGGTATTTAATAAAATAAATTTTTTTAGGAATAACACCATTTTACAGCCAGTGCATATTTTATACTAGGGCTAGGGATAGTCTAATATAAAAAGAGAGGTGATATACATGACAGATATCGTTAAAGAAAATAGAGGGATTGTAGGAGGTATATTTGGAAAAGATAGCACGTTACTATTTTTCTTCTTGCTACTAGTTATTATCCTCTGTAACTGTCGTACTTTACACGGTATATCAGGAGATGAATTACTATTCTTCTTCCTATTATTAGTAGTATTATTTATGGGCCCAAGGATATGTGGAGGTTGGTAAATAAGATAAAGTACAGGGGAAGAAGCATCTGAAAAGATAATAAATTCACTCAATAATTCACACCTCTAAAAAGTGCTAGAGAGTTTAATCTCTAGCACTTTTTGCTGGCTATTATGGGTAATCTATCTCTTGCTATAAAAATATGGGGTATAAAATGGAAAGTCATAATGATTAGTTGTCTATACAAAATAAATGGGTGGTAATGCCACCCATTTAAAATTATGTTGGTGTTGTTGTTTTGTATTAAGGAGTGTTTCCAAACTCCTTTGACCGATAATCAAAGGGGTCAATTTGTTTCAGAACACTTAACTCCTTGTTTGATGGCGGTTCTGTATATTTCAATTCATCGTAGATAACCTCAAATCCTGTATTTTCAATAACTTCTTCTAAAGATGAGGTTGGATGGATGGAGTCCAACTGCAGTCTATTGTTTTTGAATTCAAAAACACATAGGGGAGTAATGATTTTCCAAATGTTTCCCCCGCTGTAATTGTCACAAAAGGCTCTGGCCTTAAAAACGATAGGAGATATAATAAAATTTTAAAACAATCTATCTCTCAAAGAATTAGTACTCTTAATCTACTCAAAAACCAAGAATAACTATTCAATTGAGGATATTTACCACCATTTAAATATTGCATAGTTAATTTTAAAAATCAGCTATGTGTTTGGGGGTAATCTACCCTAAAAACATGAATATATATGGATAATAAATCATATCTATCCATGTTTGGCAATTTCGCTTTTTAAATTGCCTATGTATAGTTAATTACTGCTATCATTACTCAAAAAGGAATTATCTATCCTCCCTACGATAAAAATTTAGCTACTATATTTGAATAAAAATAAAATCAATAGAAGAACCCCACCATTATTTTGGTGGGGTTTCTTTGTTAAGGATAGCATTTAGCATTGTAGAATAGAATAGGGTATACTTAAAGATGTGAAAATAAACTGTAGATTTTATGTAAAAAGGATAAATAAAACAGTTTAGATTTCAAAAAGAAAAGAAAAAAAGTAGTGTTTGATCCTATGAATAAGCATTTGTAGAGTTGGGCAGTACTTAATTCTGACTTATTATATTACTTTTCCACCAAAATATAATTATAGGACTACTTTTTTAAAAATTCTCTGTAACGAAAGAGCAAAAAATAACACTAATCTATTGAAGGGAGGGTTTTATGTTATCTGTTCAAGAAGTATATGAAAACTATAAACAAGATGTATTCTATTACTTAATAAGTCTTACACATAACCCTGCCTTGTCAGAAGATTTGGTATCGGAAACTTTTCTGAGTGCAATCAAGTCACTTCCAAACTTTAAAGGTGATTCAGACATAAAGACATGGCTATTCTCTATTGCACGCTATAAATGGTACGAGTACTTGCGAAAAAAGAAAGATGATATTGGTCTTGATGATATGACTGAGATATATTTTTCAGAACAATTAAGTCCCCTCGATTCAATGATTGCAAAAGATATGTACAACAGAGTGATATCACTTTTAGAAATCCATGATGACAAGGTAAAAGGAGTTGTGATGATGAGGATAGAGGGTTATTCTTTTTATGAAATATCCTTGAAGTTTGGAATATCCGAAAGTTCAGCACGGGTAATTGATTTTCGTACCAAGAAAAAAATTAGAGAAATTTTAGAAAAGGAGGATCTGCACCATGAATAAAATTTCCTGTGAAACCTGTATTGATCTTATGCCCCTTGTAAAAGATGGGGTGGCAAGTGAAGATAGCAGAAAACTAGTTTTAGAACATCTACAGGATTGTGGATTTTGCAAGATCGAATACGAAAAAAGTCACCTCCTTCCACCCCCAATGGACGAGGAGCGGGTGTTGAAGAAACTGAAAAGCAAACTTTTTCGGGGCGTCCTTGCTATTATTATTGTGGGGGCACTTTTTGGAATTGGCCTTACAGAAAGTGAAGGAATGTTTTATAATATAATCATCATGCCCTTGATCGGTGGAATCTCCTATTTTGCTTTGAAGAAAACAGCATACTATGTTCCTATTGGTGTGTTTATTCTCTCTTATGGGTGGAGTTTTATTCGATATAGTATCGCCGGTATATTTTTGGACGTTAATATTATTAATGCATTGGTTGCCCCTGCATTCTGGGGATTAATTTACGGCGGCCTATGTCTGCTTGGAGTTGTCATAGGGGTTTTATTAAAATTTGCATTTAGAAAAGAGGTAGAAAAATGAATAAAGCAACTAAAATACTTGCTGGCATCACAGCAGTTATGCTAATCATAATGCTATTGTACTTTGCAAACGGACTACTGGGAAACCCCGTTTCAAAACTACTTGCAGAACGTAGCGTACCTAAATATATTGCAGAAACCTATCCAGATATGGATTTAGTTGTTGATGGGATAAACTATAATTTTAAAACAGGTGGATACTCTGCCTATATAAAATCACCTACCAGTATTGATACCCACTTCTATTTGGAGGTTTCTCTAATAGGTAAGGTGATCAGTAATTCATATGAAGATGGGGTGCTAAGCGGATGGAACACAGGGAATCGAATTAGTTCAGAATACCGCACAATGGTAAACAAAATATTTGATGATCCAGATTTTCCCTATTCCAGCGAAATTGGCTTTGGTGATATTCCAATTGTAAAGGGTGATGTTGAAATTGGATACCCAGAACCAAACTACGGAATTTTGTTAGGAGAGTTAGAGCTTGATAAAATCTATGACATAAAGGAGCTTGCAAAATCTGGGGGACATGTTGTTTTTTATGCACAAAGTGAAGAAGTCAGTGTCGAAATGGCAAGTGAAATTCTGATAGACCTAAAAAAATTTTTTCAACAAGCAGAGGTACCCTTTTATGCAATAGATTTTTATTTGGAAAAACCTCGAAGTGATGATGGTTTACCGAATCAGGATACTACGAGAATTGGTGTAAATAATTTTCTTTATAGCGATATTTATGAAGAGGATATGGAAGAACGATTATCCATAGCCGTCAAAAAGCTTCAAGATTATTATGCAAAAGAAGATGCAAAAATGAAATAAGAAGAATCACTGTGAAAAGTGTACCAAAAGGGATAAAAAAACTGATAATTAGACGGCAAAATACAACATAGAAATAAGAGTAGGACGAAAAACTATTTAAAGATGATTTTATGGAGAAACTAATCAAAAATTTTTTATTTGAATATATAAAGAAGAACAGAAAAAGGTTTGACTTACAATCATTGGAGAATTATGTAATAAACAGCTATAAGGGAGAAAATCTTTATTTATCTAATGGAGGCTATTTACAATTTTATAGGTAAATGAGTATCTTAAAAGAAAAGCAGTATATCAAGGAAATAAAATCCTCCAGCTATAATGGCTATCATCCTCCATTAAAGACGAAGTGGCAGATTATATTTGAAGAAGGCAGGTCAGAATGGAATAAATCAAAAATGCTTAGGTTGCCTGATTATTTAGATTTTACATATTATATAAATTATCCATCCCAAAATGGTGGATCTCTTAAACTGGAAATACAAATATATAGAACCTGGAGTTTGTGATGGAATCCAGTAGAGTGTTAGAATCATAAAAAATCGTCGAAATATAAAGAAGTATGGTGATAATAAATTCCGAGATGAATGGGATGAATTTTGCAAGCTAATTAGAAATATAAGTGGTAAGAGTTTTAGTTAGTGAATAGTTGTAAAAAATACAAAATGTAAATTTTAGAATTGGTGGGGTGAAGTATGACAAAAACTAGAATACATGAGGAATGCTCATCTTTAGTATTCAAGGGATATATAAACAGGGAGTTAAGGAGCAGAGAATGTATGTCAAAGGCAAGAAGCAAGACAAATGTAAGAGAGAAGAATTTAAAAGAGTACTGCAAGGTATGCTTCAGGGGGTGATGGTGGATGGAAATCAATAACAAAATTTTCAATGTGGTGCTGGTTTTAGTTGCCACTCTTGTGGCAGCAGGCTACGGCCTTATATTTTACCTTAAGCTGGATGGACCTGTATTCTTTCACCATTACTATGACCAGAGGATCTATGTCGACAGGGAGCATTATCAGGATATTTCCTTTAACTTGGGCTATATTACTGATGCTTATGACGACAGAGTCGTAATCGATATTGAGTTTCCTGAATACCCAGAGCTAACGATCCAGGCATCGGAGTATGGATATATTCATCCATTCAATTGGGGCTTCGAACACAACGATACACCCGGTGACATCTACGGTCGATACAGCGTAAGAAGTGTGTACTGCAAGATTATTGATTTACCAGAAGGAAAAGATCTGGACGGTGTAGTTCTTACACAAGCCAGGATTATGTTTGATGACTCCAGCGAAATGGCAGTTGATATTGGAGAAATCCATCTTTACGAGCACATGACCGGAGAATCCCTCCTTGAGCATATTTCTTCATCCGGATCCTCTGACGGAACTGGAAAAACAACCTACAGGATTCTTGGGGATCTTACCATTACTCTTATTGAAAGCCCTCTCATGGAAAAATTTAAGGATAGAGTTCAGTGGAAAGTAAACGGCACCAATCCCCATGTTACAGTGGGAATGACACTTCAGGAAGGGAACTTTTTGGATGTGACATCAAAGGTAGGGGTTGCGGATGATATAGTCAGTGAATACACCCTATTTGATATACATCCAAAGCTGACATTTACTGACGATCATGGAATACATTATTCCCAGAGGTTCTACAATATAAACAGTATTTACCACAATTACAGTTTTACCAATCTGTATAGATATATTAAAGCAAGGGGGACGATTTAGATGACAATGGGTTACAAGAAAATATTCTGGGGCATCTTTATTGCAACTTTCAACATAATAATCGGAAGAATAACCATACTTCCTGCCTTCGTAGGCTGGATCGTTGTACTGACAGGTCTTTCAGAGCTTGAAGAAAACTCAACCGGAGGAGATTTTTCTGGATCCAAGATAAGCGCCATGGTACTTGTTGCCGCAAGTCTTGGGGGAGGACTCGTGTCTCTTTTAGGAGGTAGTAATGTTGAAAGTTTCCTTCCTTTGCTGTTCTACCCTCTGTTTGTAATAGCCATTGAGTTTGTAGTATTTCACAAGATTTTAGAGGTATCAGTCCATAACTTCAATGGAATGGACCATCAGGAGACTGCCGATAAGTATACCAGCAAGGACAGAACCTATATAATCCTAATGGGAATAACGATGGTCCTGATGATAATAGCCTTTACAGTTAATCACGGGACAACAGGCTTTATAGGAGCTGTTATGGCTATGATTTCAAGGATATACCTGATGGTTGTTATGAACTCCCTCAGTAAGGAAGATTACACGACAGACGATAAAAACGCATGCCAAGGGGACGTTTTGATTGCCATGGATTTAGAGATATTCCAGGAAAAAAATGACTAGAATAGCAAGAGAAAAAAGTCAAACAGGAATATATCATATTATGTTGAGAGGGATAGATAAAAGAAATATATTTATAAATGATTCAGACTATGAAAAATTTATTGAGTATATTAAGAAAGCAAAGGAAAAGATAGAATTCACAGTATATGCATATTGTTTAATGACGAATCATGTACATCTGTTGCTCAAAACAGAATCAGAGGAAATAGGAGATGTCATTAGAAGAATAACTGTAGGTTATGCACAATATCATAATATCAAAAATGGAAGAACAGGCCACCTTTTTGAAAATCGATTTAAGAGCGAACCAGTAGATACAGATGATTATTTTCTCATAGTATTACCATATATCCATCAAAACCCAATAAAAGCAGGCATGGTAGAAAGAATAGAAGACTATAAGTGGAGCAGTTATAATGCAACGGTTGGCAGACCATTCAGTGTGTCTTAAGACACAGCAAGTAACATGCCTTTATAGGGCTAGAGCAAACCACCCGTTTTACGGGTGGTCCTGATTACTAGTTGCAAATCGGTAATGTTGATTAGGCTAGAAGAACAAGGCTAATGGCCATGACGATCATTCCTGCGATGGTACCATATACAGAAAGATGATGATCACCATAGTCTCTTGCAGCAGGCAATAGCTGATCCAATGAAATATACACCATAATTCCTCCCACTGCGGCAAACACAATACCAAAAATTACTTCCGTCATAAAAGGAGCTAAAATTAAGTAACCTACTAATGCTCCTATTGGTTCTGCTAATCCAGAGAAAAAAGAATACATGAAGGCTTTTAATCTACTTCCCGTTGCATAATATATAGGAATAGACACTGCAATTCCTTCTGGAATATTATGAATAGCAATGGCAATAGCAATACTAATTCCTAGAGCAGGGTCTTTAAGAGTTGATATTAGGGTTGCAAACCCCTCGGGAAAATTATGAATAGCAACAGCTAAAGCTGTAAACATACCCATTCTAAGCAAACGCTTCTCATCATTGGTTTTTTCATCATCAGTAACATCTTTTTCTTTATGAACATTTTCTTCAAAGGATGGTATTAGCTTATCAATCAAGCCAATAAAAAGCATACCACCAAAGAATGCCATAACATTTACTGCAGAACCAAGTCTTACACCTAGCTCCTGAGTGAGGGACTCATTGGCCTTAAAAAATATTTCTATCATAGATACATAGATCATCACGCCAGCAGAAAATCCCAATGCTACTGAAAGAAATTTTTTGTTGGTTTTCGTGGTAAACAGTGCGATAAGGCTCCCGACACCAGTACAAAGACCTGCCAGTGTAGTGATCATAAAAGCAAATAATAAACCTGAAGTATCCATACCACAACCTCCTTAATTTACAGATGCATATTTTTAATTCTTGAAAGATAGTTTCCTTAGGCTAATTTACACCGTACTATAGAATATGAAATAGGCAAAAAATTGCAACTATATTTATGAATATTTTATGCATACTCCAAGTACCAAGGGGACGTTTTGATTGCCATGGATTTAGACATATGATAGGATAAAAATGGGTGATAAAAATGGCTAGAAGAGCAAGAGAAAAAAGTCAAACAGGAATATATCATATTATGTTGAGAGGGATAGATAAAAGAAATATATTTATAAATGACTCAGACTATGAAAAATTTATTGAGTATATTAAGAAAGCAAAGGAAAAGATAGAATTCACAATATATGCATATTGTTTAATGACGAATCATGTACATCTGTTGCTTAAAACAGAATCAGAGGAAATAGGAGATGTCATTAGAAG
The DNA here is from genome assembly GCF_900100845.1 of Natronincola ferrireducens. Lineage (NCBI taxonomy): Bacteria > Bacillati > Bacillota > Clostridia > Peptostreptococcales > Natronincolaceae > Natronincola > Natronincola ferrireducens. The sequence goes on from NZ_FNFP01000006.1 coordinate 43,945, forward strand.
AATAACTGTAGGTTATGCACAATATCATAATATCAAAAATGGAAGAACAGGCCACCTTTTTGAAAATCGATTTAAGAGCGAACCAGTAGATACAGATGATTATTTTCTCATAGTATTACGATATATCCATCAAAACCCAATAAAAGCAGGCATGGTAGAAAGAATAGAAGACTATAAGTGGAGCAGTTATAATGAATATATGAAAAAGAACACATTAATTAATTCTACATTTGCACTAAATTACTTCAAGGATAGACAAGGGTTAATAGAGTACATGACAGAAGAAAGTGAAGACAAGTGCCTAGAATTCAATCCTAAAAAGAGGTACACTGATGAGGAATTAAAAGAAACAATATATTCATTAGTAGATATATCCATATTAAATACTTTAGATAGAGAGGCTAGAGATAACCTACTTAAAAGTATAAAAGAGACAACTGGGGCAAGCAATAGACAATTATCAAGGATACTGAAAATAGGGAGAGGAATACTAGATAGAATTAAGTAAATTTAGTGACAAACAAAACGTCCCCGTGGCTCCCCGTGGCTCTTTGGCTTTAATAAAAAAATCTAGACAAATTACTAGTGGATACGTTATAATATAAGACAGGTGGAACATGTTTCATAAGAGGTGGTCACATGGCAAATATGAGAGATGTTGCAAAAAAAGCAGGTGTAGGTATTGCAACGGTTTCTAGATACATTAATAATGATGGTTATGTAAGCAAAGAAGTAGGAGATAGGATTCAAGAAGTTATTGATGAATTGGGTTATAAACCAAATACATTAGCTAGAGCGATTTTTACCAAAAAATCCAAAATGATTGGATTAATCATTCCTAATATTCTCAACCCCTTCTTTCCTGAACTTGCAGAAGGAATTGAAAAGCGTGCTCGGGAGGAGGGGTATAAAATTGTATTATGTAGTACTAAATATGATGAAAAAAATGAGAAGGATATTCTTGAAATGCTTCTTTGCAATAGAGTAGATGGCATTGTTGTCATAGATACTAGATGTCCTCAAGAATATACTAAAGTTAATATTCCTATTGTTTCACTGGAAAATCAAATATCTGATGAAATTCTATACCTTACATCAGATAATTTTAAAGGTGGCACCCTTGTAGCTGAATTTATAATAAAGCAAAACCTTAGAAGAATTTTGCATGTAAAAGGTTCAGATAGTTCAAGATCAGCAATGGAACGTTATAGAGGCTTTAAATCCAAATTATCTGAAAAAGGATTTGAATTTGATGTTGTTGAATTGGTGAATTGTGAAGATGAGTTGGCCATTAAACAGGATTTAAACCAATATGATGTGATTTTTGCGTGGAATGATGATATTGCTATTAGATTAATAAGTGAGTGTTATAAGAAAAAATTGATTATACCAGATGATATTCAAATTATTGGATTTGATAATATATACTATAGCAGAAAAATTAGTCCATCTTTAACAACTGTCAACCAGCCAATTTGTAAATTAGGTGAAGCTGCTGTGGATTTAATTATTAAGCAAATTAAAAAGAAACATATTCCTGAAAAAAAACATATTCTTGATGTTAAGTTAATTGAGAGAGAAACAACCAAGGGTTAATATAGAGATATCAGTAAGAAACCTTTTGAACCAATCAATGAATACGTTATCCTACATTCATTGATTAAGACATAAATACAAAATGTGGAAATATAAAATATATGGGTGATACCAAAAGGATTATAAAAATATACATGTAATAAAATATTTTATTATATGAGTATTTTTTACACAATATGGAACATGTTCCATAAGTTTAATATACTGTTATAATAATTTGATATATGTAAGTGGGAAAATAAATTGGTAAATTTGGGTGAAAAGGGGAGCGTATTATATATTAAGGAGAGAATAACATGAACAAAGTATTTGTATTCGGAAGTATTAATATGGATTTGGTAATAAGTGCTTCACGAGTACCTAACGCAGGGGAGACCTTGTATGGAAGTCAATTTTTTACTAATGGTGGTGGCAAGGGAGCTAACCAAGCAGTAGCGTGTGCTAAGCAAGGAACTAAAACATATATGATAGGAAGTGTTGGTAAGGATTACTATGGTTCTATTCTGAAAAAGTCATTAAAGGAATATGGTGTGAATGTAGATCATGTTTGTGAGATTGATGATGTTAACAGTGGTGTAGCAATGATTATTAATGTTGATAATGATAATAGAATAATTTTGAATGGAGGTGCCAATTTAGCCGATAAAGGAGAAGTGGCCATCAAAACAATTGATGAAATATCAGTTAAAGGGGACTATTTAATTTGTCAATACGAATGTGATTTAGATGTGGTATTTAAGGTGCTAAAACATGCTAAGAAAAACAATATGGTTACTGTTGTGAATGCAGCACCTGCCATAAAATATGACGATATGATTTACTCATATATTGATTATTTAATAATAAATCAAACTGAAAGTGAAATTTTATCAAAGGTTTATCCACAAAGTCGAGAAGAATGCTTAGAAGCATTTAGATTTTTTGAAGAAATTGGAGTAGGAACTACCATTATTACTATGGGGAGCAAAGGTAGTTGTTCTAAATCAAAAAATGAAGAAGTAGTATTTGTAGATGCTAAAAAGGTAGAAGCTGTTGATACCACAGCAGCAGGAGATGCTTATATTGGGGCTTTAGTATCAAAACTAAGTGCTGGATGTGACTTGAAAATGTCAATGGATTATGCAACTAAAGTTGCAGCATTGACCGTCATGAGAAAAGGAGCACAATCCTCTATTCCTACTAAGTTTGAGTTGTAAACCTATTTTATTAAATCTTTAGTTTAGCAAAAACACAATAAGTTAGAAATGAAGTTATTGTATTTTTAAAAATAGAAATCATCACAAAGGAGGAAATAACAATGTCTAGACCAATAATTATCGATACTGATCCAGGCATCGATGATGCAGTTGCCTTAGCAATTGCTTTATTTAATAAGGAGTTAGATGTAAGATTAATCACAACAATTGCAGGAAATGTTGGTATTGATTCTGTTACCAAGAATGCTCTTCAATTATTGAATTTTTTTGGAAAGAAAGTACCTGTTGCAATGGGGGCAGCTGAGCCTTTGGTAGAAAAACTTGTGGATGCTTCTGACGTTCATGGATCGTCTGGATTAGGTGGTTATGAATTTGAAGAACCTACAAAGGAACTATTGCTAGAGGATGGGGCAGTTAATGCAATGTATAAAGAAATAATGTCTTCAAAAGAAAAAATAACACTGGTTCCAATTGGTCCACTAACAAATATTGCATTACTTTTAAAGATGTATCCTGAAGTAAAGTCTAACATACAGGAAATCGTTTTAATGGGAGGTTCAGCTTCAAGAGGAAATAAGGGAGTTATGAGTGAGTTTAATATAGCCACAGACCCAGAAGCTGCTTTCATTGTTTTTAATAGTGATGTAGATGTAGTTATGGTTGGATTAGATGTGGGATGGAAGACACTTATCTATCCAGAAGATTCTAAGAATATAAAGAATATGAATAAAATTGGTGATATGATTTATCATTTGTTTAAGACATATAGAGGTGGAAGTTTTAATACTGGTCTTAAAATGTATGACAGTTGTGCGATAGCATATTTATTAAAACCTGAAATGTTTGAAGTAGTAGAAACCTATACCCAAATAGAATTAGCAAGTGGTTTAACTAGAGGGTGCACAGTAGTAGATTTAAAAGGTTATTTAAAAAGAAAGCCTAATTCTAAAGTATGTTTAGATATTAATCAAGACATGTTTAAAGAATGGTTCATGAATGAAATAAGTAGATTTTAATATGAAATTCCACTAGCGAATAGCAAGGGTAAATCTAGACATTTAAAAAGGGAGGACATAAGATGAATATTTTTGCAGTAGGTATTATTACAATATTGGCTATTGGTGTGGTGGTTTATATGTTGCTTAAAAATATGGACATAAAAATCACATTATTAGGAGTTGGGTTGGCATTAATGTATGTAGCTTTATTCATGGGACAAGACATAGCTGTTAGAGATTTTACTACTACAGGTTCAATTTTGCTAGATCCTATAAGTGTTATTCCTATAGAATTTGTAGCCACTTTATCTAGAGCAGGATTAATTATTTTAATTTTAGGTGGATACACTGCTTATATGAATAAAATTGGTGCCAATGATGTAACAGTCAACGTTTTGACTAAACCACTTGGTAAAATTAAATCACCCTATTTATTGGTACCTATCGTCTTCTTATTGGGCAACTTACTATCTATTGTTGTTCCTAGTGCATCTAATTTAGCAATTATTTTATTAGCAACATTATATCCAGTTTTGAAAAAAGCAGGTATGTCAACCCTTACTACTGCAGGAGTAATAGCAACAACGGCAACCATTGTTCCAACACCGTTAGGTGGGGATAATATAGCGGTTGTAGGAGAGTTGATCAAGTCACCTCAATTTGCTAATTTAACTGTAGTTGACTATGTGGTTAAATATCATGCCATTGTTTCTATTCCAACACTTTTATTAATGGCTGTAGCACATTATTTTTGGCAAAAAAGAATGGATAAAAAAGATATTGCTAAGGGAGTTAATGATACAGTAATAGAAGTAGATGAAGTAAAGGAAGTTAAGGGAAGTGTATTATACAAAACTGTATATTCGATATTACCAACATTACCAATATTTATACTTTTGATAACCTATACACTAGATTTAATGGATATTATGTCTATTTCTGTAGATGTAGGATTAGCATCTTTTCTAAGTTTTATTATTGCTATAATATGTGAACTTATTAGAAGAAAAGAAAGTAAGTTAGTATTAAAAGATACAGAGGAATTTTTTATTGGTATGGGACGTGCAATGACAGTAGTTGCACTTTTAGTATCAGCTTCTATCTTTGTTATAGGGTTGAATTCAATTGGGTTGATCGCACAATTACAATCAATTATGCAGTCAACTAATACAGTAGGATTTGCTTTGCCTTTAATACTAGTATTATTTACAATACTAATTGTTACGCTAAGTGGTAGTGGAACAGCATTATTCTATGCAATGGTGCCATTAATGGTACCATTATCTGAAGCTGCAGGGATTAATCCTATTGCTATAGCCATCCCTATGGGATTAACTGGTAACTTAATGAGGGCTTGTTCTCCCGTTGCTGCAGTTATAATGATAGTTGCTGGAACTACAAAGGAAAGTCCGGTTAGCATTGTTAAAAGAACTATAGTGCCTTCAGTGATTGCAGTAATCTTTATGTTCATTCTTAGTATGATTATACATTTATAACAAGACCATAATATTGTAATGATGCTAAAAAATAGGGTTTTAATGGTAAGTTTTTTACAATCAAAAATAAGCTGTTGAAGTTAAGTAAAAAAACTCCTTTCTGGCAGGAATGAAAATTTCAAACCAGAAAGGAGTTTTTTTAGAATTAACTCTATAACAATCCATTCAAAAATATCTTAATTAATTTTTCTCCAGTCAATTCCAAATTAAAATTCCCATTACAAATTAACCAATTAAATGTAATTCCTCTTATTATAGTTAAAAATGAATCAGCTAGATAACAAGAATTTTCATTTTTAAGATTTTCGTTAGAGGATTTAAAACGATCAAACAAGTCAATGAGTATTTTATATACTGGTCTTTCATAAGAAGTTATTTTAGAATTTGAATATTTAATTTGGCATATATATATTTGCTTACAATAATCAACATTAAATTTTAAAATAAATTTCATATAATAATTAGCATATAATACCAGATTTTCTGAGAGGTTAGAAGATGTTAAGTTAGGTTTTACGATAGTTGCAAAGTATTCATCAATATAGTTAAAACGTTCTAAAACAGCCTCATCTTTGTTTTTGTAATAATAGTAGAAGTTTGTTCTTGAAACTTCTGCATGTTCACATATTTGTTTTATTGTTAAGTTGTCTATACCGTGTTGATTAATCAAATATTTAACACTATTATCAATAGCTTCTTTAGTTTTATTATTTTTTTTAGCAATGCTATTATTTACCATCATATTACCTCTTTTATATTAGTACTAAAATTATAGTAACATATTTTCATTGAAAATACACCTACATAAAACAAATATTAATTATTAGGAAATTATATTGTTATTTTGTTGACAAATGTCTAAGAAGTATATTATAATCAAAATTAAATTTGACACGTGTCAAATAATACTACATAAAGGAGATAAGACAGAAATGAAAAAAAGAATTAGCTTATTTATGGTTGTTATGATGCTACTCACAATTATTACAGGATGTGGTAGTAATCAAACTTCAAAAACTGAAGCTTTAGAGTTTACCACAGGAACCTTTGAAGGTGTTGGTAATGGACTTCATGGAGAAATAAAAGTGTCCGTAGAAGTGAAGGATGGTATTATAAATGGTATAAATATTATCGAAGAAAAGGAAAATGAAGTTCTTGGTAAAGCTGCATTTGAAGCAATAATAAAAAACGTTCTTGGAACCAATAGTACAGATGTTGATGTAGTAACAGGGTCTACTTACTCCTCTAAAGGACTATTAGAAGCTATAGACAATGCATTATCAGAGGGTGATGTTAAACTAGCAGCTTCCAAAGAGATGGAAGTTGAAAAAGTTGAAACTGAGCAAACATATGATGTTGTTGTGCTTGGTGCTGGTGGAGCAGGTATGTCTGCGGCTATAGAAGCAGCTAAGGCAGGTGCATCTGTTGCTATAGTAGAAAAGGCAGGAGTAGTTGGTGGAAATACAGTACTTTCGGGGTCATTTAATGGAGCTGGAACAAGATTCCAAAAAGATCTTCAAATCGAAGATACTCCAGAAGTATTATTTCAAGATGTTATGAAGGGTGGAGACAATCTATCTAATTCTGATCTTGCAAAACTATTTGCAGATAATGCAGGAAAAACTGTTGAATGGACAGTTGATGAATTAGGGTTAGAAATTGATACTGATTTTATAGCACAATTTGATGTTGCAAGTTATCCAAGAGCGCACACATCAACTCTTGGTACAAACGTTGCGTTGGTTCAAGCGCTTGAGAAAAAATGCAATGAATTAGGTGTTAAAATTGTATTTAATACTAAAGCTACAGAACTTATAACAGATGAAAACAATAAGGTTATAGGAGCAAAGGGTATTACAAATGATAATCAAGAAATTACCTTTAATTCTAACAAAGGAGTTATAATAGCTACTGGTGGATTTGCTGCTAACTTTGATATGGTTGGTGAATATTGTCCTGAAAAATCTAATTATAAAATCACTACTAATGCTAGAACAATTCAAGGTGATGGAATAAATATGGCTAAATCAATAGGTGCTAATTTAGTGGGTATGGAACATATACAAACAAATCCATCAGGTAACCCCGCAACAGGGGAACTCATGTTATTTGCAGGATATGGCAAGTTAGATGGTGGCTTTGTTGTAAATAAAGATGGCAAAAGATTTGTAAATGATGCAGCAAGAAGGGATGTTCAATGTAAAGCTTTCCTTGAACAAGAAGATGGTATTATTTATTATGTATGGGGAAGTGAAGTAGATAGTAAACGTAATAATTTTGAAGTAAATAAAGATTTATTTGATTATGAGGCATCTACAGGATCATTAATTAAGGCCGATACATTAAAGGAATGTGCAGATTTCTTTGGTGTTAACTATGAAAATCTAGAAGCTACTCGCAAGCGCTATAATGAAATGGTTAGAAAGGGAGTAGACGAAGATTTTGGAAGAACTAGTAATTTAACTGTTACAGAAAAAGGACCTTTCTATATGGCAAGCTTAACACCATCAGTACATCATACAATGGGTGGAATTGAAATCAATACTAATGCACAAGTTATAAATATAGAAGGTAAGATAATAGAAGGATTATATGCTGCTGGCGAGGTAACAGGTGGTATTCATGGTTCAAATAGACTTGGAGGAAACGCTGTTACAGATGCACTTTTATTTGGTCGTATTGCTGGACAAAATATTGTAAAATAAATAGACTTTAATTGTTTATATAAATATCTTTACGTAAAGTCCTTCAGGCTATAGGTATTAATAGCAGAGGGAAAACATATATTTTATCAGATTTGTAAAGTATATGTGGTAGAAAAGCCTACAATTTATGATTATTATCTAAATCCACCTTGAAATCTACAGTTAAGATTTTAAGGTGGATTTATATTTATAAATGAACAGCTTTTTAAAAGAGGGTGTAAATAACTTCATGTTTTAAGGAAAAGAATAATTACATTTTGATAAGAAATAATGCTAGGAAAAATTGAAACATGTATAAATTTACTTCTATAATTGCCAAAGTGATAGGTTAATATTGATAAAATGTATTATTTTAGAAATTGTCTTTATAATTAGGATGTTGTGTCCTAAACACGATTTAATTATCATTAGGTGCTTCTAATCTATTCAAACCCTAATTTAAAATCTGTTTTAAAAGCAAGGTTTTATCCTATCTTCAAAGAAAATCATTAGCTGATTAAGGATAATATACCAACTGCGGTAATGCTAAGTCCATTTTCTTGTAGTATTTTGACTTGCTAGATACAGCATTTTCTCCATGAAGGCTATATTGCTTTATCCGTCTTTCAATAGTTGTAGTGGTAACACTAATATCTTTTGATATATCAGTAGATTTTTTTCCTGATGCGATAACAAGATTCACTATTTGTTCTTGTATTTTATGATGTTTTTTCATAGAAGTTTAGAGGTTTAGCTCTAAAAAGATATAGAATTTTATTGAATCATATATTTTTATCTTTTAATTTTAGTAAACTTACTATACAAACAATCATTGTGAGTCAATTTGAAATAATTCCTTTAAAATATGCTTTAACATTATATTTTATTAGGGTTTTATCATATATTTTTTTGCAAAACAAGTAATGTGTGTTTATCTATTAACATCAAATATTATACGAGGTAAAAATCAAAACAATATAAATTTATTTTATTTTGTATTGACATTTAGTAAAAACAGTACTAAAATACAATTAAAACATTAAGAAAATTCAAAAATGTTTACTAAACACAAAGCAAGAGACTAACTATATAAAGTCAAGTAAGATTTAAGGTTTTATCTAAAAATATTCCAGAAAAAATTCAGCTAAAAAAGTGCATGACAAATAGAGCAACTAAATTGCTCTCATAAAAAATGCAAGATTACATTATATCTGTGGTTAGATAGTCCAAAGGACACAGTTGGTTGGATAGGGACAGCTGCTGTAGGTGGTGCAACTAATCCATAACGCATAATACAGATTATATAAAAAATAATCAAGAAAGGAAAATGTATAATGAATTTCCCTATGTTTTCATTATACAAGGTGAAGAGATGAAAAAATTATATGGAGTAATAACAGCAATGACAACACCTTTTGATAAAAATAATAAGGTAGATATAGGAGGAATTCAGACGCAGGTAGATTTTTTGATTAATAAGGGTGTAAATTGTCTATATCCATTAGGAACTACAGGAGAAATGTACCTTATGTCAGTAGAAGAAAGAAAGCTAGTTGCAGAGACAGTGGTAAAAAAAGCAGCTGGAAGAGTAACTGTTTATATTCATTGTGGAGCAATGACTACAGAGGACACTATTCAACTAGCAAAACATGCTTATGAAATTAGAGCAGATGGAATAGGGGTAGTCACTCCAAGCTTTTTCACTGCAAATGATAGAGCTATTATTCAATATTATGTAGATATTGCATCAAGTATTCCGGAGGATTTTCCCATGTATTTATATGGAATTCCCCAATGCTCTACTAATGATATTAAGCCTGAAGTTGCACAAGAGATAGCCAATAAGTGTAAAAACGTTATAGGAATTAAGTATAGTTATCCAGATGTTGTTAGAATAGCAGAATATCTCAGAATAAATGAAGGAAGATTTTCAGTTCTTATGGGACCAGATAAGCTATTTTATCCTGGATTATGTATGGGGTGTGATGGAACGGTGTCAGGCTGTTCAGGACCTATGCCAGAAGTGTTTGTAGATATTTATAAAGCATATTTAGAAGGTGATCATGAAAAAGCAAGAAAAGCTCAAGATAAAGCATCAGCCTGTGTAGACGTGTTAAAAGCAGGAGCAGATATGGGCGTATTTAAAGAAGTTCTTAGAAAAAGAGGTATAGTAGATAGTTATATGAGAAAACCTTTGCTTAATATAGAAGAAAAGGATAAAGAAGCACTATGGGAAAATGTGTCAAAATTTTTATAAAATAAAGTTACGGATGTATATATTGTGATTGAGCTTAACGCTTTTTACAGGAACAACATCATATTATTTAATACTTTCAAAATAAGCAAATCACTATAAGATAGGAGTTTTAATTATGACTGTAAGAAAAATTGCAGAGAGAGCTAATGTGTCTCCTGCCACTGTTTCGCTAGTTTTAAACAATAAAGATAGTGTTAGCCAAGAGACAAAAAATAGAGTGATGAGGATTGCTCAGGAAATTGGGTATCAGGCTAAGAATAAAGGTAGTAAGATAGGGAAAAAAAAGAGTATTAGATTTGTAAAATATAAAGAAGAAGGAATGTTGGCAGAGAGAAATGGAGACTTCATTACAAGAGTAATAGATGGTGTAGAAAATGAAGCAAGAAAAAGAAGCATGGATTTGAAAATAACTAACATAACTTCTTCAAATATTATGGAAATGATTTCTAAAATTAATGCAGAAAATGCGGATGATGGAATTGTTTTTCTGGGGACAGAATTTCAAGCTGACAATGCAGAAACACTTAAACTTTTTAAAGCACCACTAGTGGTTATTGATAATGAAATGAAGTTTGTTAATATAGATAGTGTTGTTATGGATAATAGTACAATTGTTTATACAGCAGTGAAAAAACTGTATGATTTAGGACATAGAAAAATTGGTCATATTAAAAGCTTAAAAAAAACAGAAAGTCTTAAAGAAAGGCATCTTGCTTTTAAACTTGTAATGAATAAGTTGAGTCTTGATATTGAAGAGAAGTATACATATTGCGCTATGCCTGAAATACAATATGCACAAGAACCAATACACAATCAGCTTAAAAGCCCAGAAAAAGAATTGCCAACTGCATTCTTTGCAGATAATGATACAATGGCTTTGGCAGCTATCAGAGCATTGAAGGATATAGGTGTTAGAGTTCCTGACGATGTTTCAATTATAGGTGTGGATGATTTATTGATTAGTTCATATAGTGAACCAAAGCTCACAACAATAAGAATTCATACAAAAACTATGGGGAAAAAAGCAGTAGAACGATTAGTAGATTTAATAAATAGTGACAACACAGGAGTAATAAAAACTTTTGTAGGAAGTGAATTGGTTGAAAGAGAGTCAACGTTGGAATATAGGGGGTGACCAGAGAATGGGAATTTTAAGCTTTGGCTCACTAAATGTTGATGAAACTTATCATGTTGAAGCTATTGCACTTCCTGGGCAAACAATACCTTCTAAGAGGATGAGTATTAGTAGTGGTGGCAAGGGATTTAATCAATCTATCGCAGCAGCTAAGGCGGGGGCAAAAGTATATCATGCAGGTGCAATTGGGAAAAAAGATGCAGACATTATTAGAGGTATATTGGAAGATAACAATGTAAATACAACTTATATAAGCACAAATCATGAGCATAGCGGAAGAGCATTAATACAGTGTGATAAAAATGGAGAAAATTGTATAGTGCTATATGGTGGTGCAAATCATGAAATAGACAAAGAGTATATCGATAGGGTAATGGCAAAGTTTGAGAAAAAACATACTGTTTTGCTTCAAAATGAAATATCAAACACAGATTATATTATGATAAAGGCAAAAGAAAAAGGAATGCAGATTTGTTTTAATCCATCACCAATAAGTGAAGCTTTGTATTCTTATCCAATGGAGCTCATTGATATTTTAATTTTAAATGAACTTGAAGGCAGAGATATTACAAAAGAATTTAATAAAGATAAAATTTTAGATGTGTTACTTAAGAAGTACCCTTCAATGAAAATAGTATTAACCTTAGGGGAAAATGGGTGTATTTATGCTGATAAAGATCAGAGAATTCCACAATCTGCATATAAAGTTGTAACTATTGATACAACAGCTGCAGGGGATACCTTTATAGGGTACTACATAAGTACAATTATGTCGGGATATGATACTAGAAAAGCGCTTAAAATAGCTACAGCAGCTTCTGCTTTAGCAGTGACAAAAGAAGGAGCAGCTAAAAGTATTCCTACAATGAAAGAAGTCAAAGATTTCATGATGAAATTTAAAGACTATACTTTGTAAAAAACAATGAATATATTTAGCAAGTTTTTATAACACATTTTTTATAGAGGACATGCACATTTTGAATGGCAAGTATACTCTGGAAAAATTAAAGCTATTCATGGTAACGATTGCATCTGGATAAGTCTAAAAATTAAGAATGTTTAAAAATAATTTCGCAAATTTTAATGATGGCGTTATAATACTCTTTTCCTGAGGTTGCTATAGTAACTCTTCTGTGTATGTAGAAAGTCTAGTGTATTCTAAACATCGGATATTTACGAATGGATAGTAAAAACAACATAATAATTTGTGCGAAGTATTAAAAGAAAAGTTTAATAAGTAGTATAGCGTTATATGACGCAATTATATACTAATAAAATAAAAGGGGGAAAGATTAATTATGAAAAGAAAGCTTATGTGTTTATTATTATTTGTAACAATGATTTCAAGCATGTTTGTTGGATGTACAGGTAATAATGTTGAGACTTCAGGAGAGACTCCAGGAGAGGACTCGGGAGGTCTAGACAACCCAGTAGAACTAACCATATCTCTTACTGCTGTGTCAACAGATACCCATGCAAAAGCAATGGCAGAATTTAAAAAATATGTTGAAGAGAAATCAAATGGAAATATAACAGTTGATCTTTACACAGATGCTACACTATTTACACAAGAAGAAGAGTTAGTTGGTGTTGTAGCAGGTGATATAGATATGACATTAACAAGTGCATCTTGGTTAACAACTAATTCACCTTGGATATCTATGTTTACTGCCGGATATATTTTTAATAGTTATGAGCATATGACCAGTGTGTTAAATGGAGAGATTGGCCAAGAAGTATTTGCAAAGGTTGCGGAGGAGCAGGGGTTAATACCACTAGGAGCTTGGTATTTAGGAGCTCGTCAAATTTCCTTATCACAAGATAAAGCAATTAAGACTCCAGCGGATTTAGCAGGGATTAATCTAAGAATGCCTAATTCTGATGCATGGATGTTCTTAGGACGTGCTTTAGGAGCTAATCCAACACCTATTTCATTTTCAGAACTCTACCTATCTTTACAGACAGGTGTAGTTGATGGTCAAGATAACCCATTACCAACAGTTGAGAGTGCAAAATTCTATGAGGTGCAAAATTCCATCACTTTAACGGATCACTTAATAGATTCAGTATGGCCAGCAATTAACCCTAATACTTGGAATTCTTTATCAGATGAGCAAAAACAAATAGTTTTAGAAGGTATCGAAGTAGGAAGAGAGTATTGTGATACTACAAATTTACAAAGAGAAGCTGAATTAGTAGCATTATTTAAAGAACAAGGAGTAGTTATATATGAGGCAGACAAAACTGCATTTGCCAATCATGTATTAGATCAATATTTAAACAATCCTATTTCTGACACTTGGGATATGGAGATTTATGAACAGATTCAAAAATTAGCTAACAATTAGTAAAATAAGGTTCTCATCATATATGTATATGAAGGCTGTTACAACATTATATTGTCAAAAACCAATCTGGATAACAATATTAAGTCTTGTAACAGCCGTATTTATTCAAATATTTGTAAAGAAGAGGTGTTTATCAGAATAATAGTCATTATTAAATATTCTGGAGAGGAGATAAAATGAATAATATAAAGAAAGTATTATTATTTATGAGGGAAGTTATTGAAATTTATATACCAGTAATTAGCTTTTGTATTATGTTTGTTGTATTTATTGTTCAAGTTTTTTCTCGTTATGTTTTAAGACAACCTATTCCTTGGGCATATGAAGTAACAGTTACATGTTACTTATGGATGGTTATGTTAGGGGCAGTTTTTGCACAAAGAGAAAAAGCACATGTTAGATTTACTTTAGTATATGACAAACTTTCTATTAAAGGAAAAGCTATTTGTTCATTTCTTGGCAATTTAATTATTGCTATTGCATTTACGGCTTCACTTGTGCCAAGTGCAAAGTTTATAAATTTTATGAAAATTGAAAAAACAAGCATACTTCGAGTAGGGTTAAACATTGTATACGCTCCTTATATAGTATTTCATATTTTTATATTAGCATATATAGTAATAGACATGTATAAAGAATTCATGGTATTTACTGGATTAGGAGGAAAAAAAGCTGAAGAGGAACTTTTAAATGAAACTAGGCCACAATATCAGGAGGTAATTGATTCTAATTTATAAAAAGGCAGAATTTTAACCATATACTTATCTTACAAGGAGGATAAAAAATGGATTTTAGTTTGGCGTTAATTGGATTTATAACTATATTTGTTCTTATTTTTATATTGAGGATGCCAATTCCAATGGGTTTAATGGCTGCATGTGTATTCTATTTTTTAATCAATGGGCAAGATGTAAAAATGGTTGCTCAGCAGACCCTTAAAACATACTACACTAACTATACAATTATTGCAGTACCACTATTTATTTTTGCTGCTAATGTTATGAATAGTGGCAAAGTAACAGAGAAAGTATTTGGTTTTGCTAAGGGGTTTGTTGGTAGATTTAAAGGTGGACTTGGGCATGTAAATGTTCTAGCATCTCTGATTTTTTCAGGCATGACAGGCTCCGCCTTAGCTGATGCTAGCGGACTTGGAAAAATGGAAATTGATTCAATGCGACAAGAGGGATATGATGATGGTTTTAGTTGTGCTATTACAGCGGCGTCTTCAACAATTGGACCAATTTTTCCTCCTAGTATTCCTATGGTAATATATGCTATGCTTTCAGGTGCATCAGTAGGAGCATTGTTTATGGCAGGCATGGTTCCTGGAATTTTACTTGCTGTTGCACTAATGATATATGTTGCATTCATAGCAAAGAAACGCAATTATCCAAGGAGTGAGAAAATAGGAAAAAAAGCTTTTTTAAAATACACTATTACAGCTATACCCGCTTTATTAACACCAGTCATCCTACTGCTAGGCATTTATACTGGTGTCATGACACCAACAGAAGCAGGGGCTATTGCTGGATTGTATGCATTAATAGTAGCAGTTTTTGGATATCGTATATTAAAATGGCATGCTTTTAAGGAAGTATTGTTAGATACAGTCAGATCTACGGGCTCCATTTCTTTGATGATTGGTGCAGCTACTTGTATTTCATATATTGTTGCTAGAGAAAAAATTGCTGTTAATCTAGGAAATTTAATACTTGGTGCAACAGATAATGAATATGTTTTCTTATTAGTAGTGGCATCAGCAATTTTAGTTTTAGGTATGTTTATTGATACTTCTGTGATTCAAGTGGTATTTATACCTATTGTTTTGCCTTTGGCAAACAGTTTTGGTATAGACTTAGTACATTTCGGCCTAGTAGTAGTTTTTAGTATGATGATTGGTTTGTCTACACCACCTTTTGGTATGCTTTTGTTTATTACCAGTGGGATTTCAGGGACCCCTTTAAAAAGTGTAATGAAAGAAATATGGCTACCTTTAGCTGCAATGCTTGTAGTTCTAGGTATTATCATTTTTGTACCTAGTATTTTTTTAATATTACCTAGAGTACTATTAGGATATTAGGGTAATTAATATTATTTACTAAGGTATATAAAGTAATATACATATTAGTTACCTAAATTTTGTGGAAATAGCTAAACTGTATTTTTCATCAAAGTAATGAGAGTACGATTGATGAACATTAACCAAAGAAATCCATAAATCCCATAGAATATAGATGTTCTTAAATTCTTAATACCATACCTTTGTGTTTTAATAGACATATATAACTTCTTTCTAGGTTGGTAAATTTATTTCTTGGAAACTTGATTTTACCACAATTTGGTGAGACGTTATATTTTTTATGCTAAAAACTAACCTGTAATTATACCAGTTACAGTGCTGCACAAACATCTAATAATAAGTAAAACTTGAAGGAGAGAATTAATATGTGTAAATATTCAATCGGAATAGACTTTGGAACACTTTCAGCCAGAGCTCTTCTGGTAAATGTGAAGACAGGTGAAGAATTAGCTTGTGCTGTATTTGAATATCCTCATGCTGTTATGGATAAAAATTTACCTAGTGGGAAAAAGCTTGGTTATGATTGGGCTTTACAACATCCTAGAGATTATTTAGATGCTATTTCATATATTATTCCTATGCTATTAAAGGAATCCAGCATCTTTCCTGATGATATTATTGGTTTAGGAATTGATTTCACATCATGTACTATTTTGCCAGTTAAGGCAAATGGGACTCCAATTTGTGAAATAGATGGATATAGAAATGAACCACATGCTTACGTTAAACTTTGGAAACATCATGCTGCACAAGATAAAGCTAATAAAATTAATGAGGTAGCCACTGAAATAGAAGAAAAATGGCTAGGTCGTTATGGTAATAAAATATCTTCTGAATGGGTGCTACCAAAGATATGGGAAATACTTTCTGAAGCGCCAGAGGTTTATGAAGAAGCTGATTATTTTATGGAAGCTGGCGATTGGGTAGTGTGGCAACTTACGGGTAGTCTTACTAGAAATTTAAGTGCCACAGGATTTAAAGCTATGTGGAGTAAAAAGAGTGGATATCCTGATAAAACCTTCTTTAGAGAATTAGACCCACGACTTGAGAATGTTGTAGAAGAAAAGCTTGGGGGCTCAATTATTCCTCTAGGACATAAGGCTGGTGAAATTAATCAAGAAACTTCACAAAAAACAGGTTTAAATATAGGGACTCCAGTTGCTGCAGCTAATATAGACGCGCATGTAACCTTTCCAGCACTGTCTATTGATGGTCCTGGAAAGATGTTGGCTATCATTGGAACTTCAACTTGTCATATCTTATTAGGAGAAGAAGAACACTTAGTACCAGGAATAAGTGGTGTAGTAGAAGATGGTGTATATCCTGGGTTTTATGGATATGAGGCAGGTCAAGCTAGTGTAGGAGATCTGTTTGGCTGGTTTGTAGAAAATTGTGTTGGCAAAGACTACTATGATTGTGCTCAGGCACAAGACATGGATATACATAATTATCTTATGGAGAAGGCATCAGAATTAGAGGTTGGTCAAAGTGGATTAATTGCACTGGATTGGTGGAATGGCTGTCGCTCCACCTTAGTGGATGCAGATTTAACTGGTATGGTAGTAGGGATGACATTACAGACGAAGCCTGAAGAAGTTTATCGTGCTTTAATAGAAGCAACTGCTTATGGAACAAAGAAGATAATAGATATCTTTAATGAAAATGACGTTCCTGTAAATGAATTCTATGCCTCAGGAGGAATTGCACAGAAGAATCCGCTTGCTATGCAAATCTATGCAGATGTTATTAATATGCCAATTAAAATAGGTGGAAGGTCCCAAGGCCCTGCACTCGGAAGTGCTATATTTGCCGCAGTTGCTGCTGGTAGGGAAAATGGAGGTTATGACAATATTATTGAGGCTAGTAGACATATGGGAAAACTTGATGATAAGGTTTATGAACCTAATGTAAAAAATGTTTTAATGTATAAAAAATTATATGAAGAATATAGCATATTACATGATTATTTTGGCACTGGGATAAATGATGTTATGAAAAGATTAAAAAAATATAAGAACAAGGGGCTGTGTTAAATTATGAATAACAGAAGATTAATAGGAGAATATCCTATAATTGGAATCAGACCAGTTATTGATGCCCGCAGAGGGATGCTTGATGTACGAGGTTCTCTTGAAGAACAGACCATGAACATGGCCAAGGCAGCAGCAGAGCTACTAAGAAATAACATTAAATATGTTAATGGACAAGCAGTAAAAGTAGTCATTTCTGATACAACTATCGGTCGTGTGGCAGAAGCAGCAGCATGCGAAGCTCAATTTAAAAGGGAAGGTGTAGATATCACACTTACGGTAACTCCTTGTTGGTGTTATGGAACGGAAACTATGGATATGAATCCTATGACTATCAAAGGGGTATGGGGTTTAAATGCAACTGAAAGACCTGGAGCTGTGTATTTGGCTGCTGTTTTAGCAGCTCATGCTCAAAAAGGGTTGCCGGCATTTGGAATATATGGGAAAGACGTTCAAGATGCTGATGAAAGTGGAATACCAGAGGATGTTAAGGAAAAGCTATTACGGTTTAGTAGGGCAGCAGTAGCAGTAGCTACAATGAAGGGAAAATCCTATTTACAAATAGGTTCCATTTCTATGGGAATTGCTGGGTCAATTATTAATACAGACTTTTTTGAAGAGTATCTGGGTATGAGGGTAGAATCAGTAGATGAGGTTGAAATTATTCGAAGAATAGAAGAAGGTATATATGATAAAGAAGAGTTTCAAAAGGCATTGGAATGGAGAAAAAAATATTGTAAGGAAGGATTTGACAAAAATCCAAAAGAAGTACAAAAGTCAAGGAAAGAAAAAGATGAGGATTGGGAATTTGTCATAAAAACAACTTGCATTATAAGAGATTTAATGGAAGGACAGACAAATCTTCCTAAAGGGCAAGAAGAAATATTAGGACATAATGCTATAGCTGGTGGTTTTCAAGGTCAAAGACAGTGGACCGATTATTATCCTAATACGGATTTTGCAGAAGCAATTATGAATTCTTCATTTGATTGGAATGGTGCCAGAGAACCATATGTATTGGCTACTGAAAATGATACGTTGAATGCTGTATCTATGTTATTTGGAAAACTTCTCACCAATCGAGCTCAATTATTTGCTGACGTTAGAACTTATTGGAGTCCTGGAGCAGTTGCAAAAGCAACAGATGGATATCAATTGGAGGGAAAAGCCTTAGAAGCAGGTGGATTTATCCATTTAATTAATTCAGGCTCAGCTTGTTTGGATGCATCAGGAGCGGTGAAATTGGAAAATGGAGAGTCTGTTATAAAAGAATGGTGGAATATAACCGAAAAAGATCAGATAGCCTGTCTAGAGGCTACCACATGGAACCCTGCAGATTTAGGATATTTTAGAGGTAGTGGCTATTCATCTCGATTTTTAACAAAATCTCAAATGCCTTGCACTATGATAAGACTTAATCTTGTAAAAGGTATAGGTCCCGTTATGCAGATAGCAGAGGGATGGACCATTGCATTACCAGATGAAGTTTCTGATAAATTATGGAAGAGAACAGATTATACATGGCCCTGTACATGGTTTGCACCTAGAACTACTGACAAAGGTGCTTTTAAGACAGCTTATGATGTGATGAATAATTGGGGTGCTAACCATGCAGCAATTAGTTATGGGCATATTGGTGGAGATATAATAACTTTATGTTCAATGCTTAGGATTCCAGTTTGTATGCATAATGTACCAGAAGAGGAAATATTTAGACCAGCTGTATGGAATTCATATGGAATGGATAAAGAGGCAGCCGATTATAGAGCATGTAAGGCATATGGACCCATGTACAAGTAAAATTAGTATTAAGGGAAGTCTTATCTTTGACCTGTTATTAAGACTGCTCCCATAATAACTGATGATAGTCTTAGTAATAGATATTTCTATATTATCTATATAATTATAATCTATTCATTTTTTCATTTCTATACTGATTGGGAGAAATGTTATTTAGCTTTTTAAATAACATATTATAGTAGTTCTGATTGTTGTAACCCACTGCAATAGAAATATCTAAAATGGGTTGATCCGTATTTCTTAATAATTGCTTGCTTTTTTCGATTCTTATCTCATTTAAAGTCTGGGTAAATGTTTTATCTGTATCTTTCTTGAAGACAGAACAAAAATAAGATTTATTGATTCCTAGTTTTTGTGAAACCCATTCTACAGTAAGAGGTTCATAAAACCTAGTATCAATATAATCTAAAGCTTTTTTCACATGCAAACTATAGGGTAATTCTTTTTTGCGTCTGATAAAGTCTGTATTCACAGCTATATTACGGAGTAATGTAATCAGATGAGGAATACAATTACAAGGTTTATATAACATATCGTTTTTGGCCAGTGGACTAGAGGTATATGGACCCATGACATAAACACCCCGATCAATATTTTTAGGGCAGATATAAATAACTGTAAAATCAATATAATTTTTTGATAGTACTAAGCAAGAGGTACTATCTTTTTTATTGAGTTCATTATCAATTTTATCAATAATTTTGTGTTCTTCAAAAATAGACTCAGTTATATAAGTATATCCCTCAGTATGGATAATTATATTGTTCATATCAATGGCTTTTATAGGAATATGTGTACATAAATGAAATTTTTCCATGATATCACTTATATGCTTTCTAGCTTGGGAACAACATTTGTTTTCCAAAAAAATCATCCCTTCTCAAGAAGAATATATAAATATTGTTATAAAAAATAAATATATTTAAAGTTTTTAAATTTTTATTGTGGTAACATATAGATTGATAATGATAATTAAATTCATTTAATATTTAATATCAATTATAAACGTATTAGAAAGAGGTGTCAAATAACAAAGTTTAATTATTGAGTTTAGGAGGAACTATGAAGAAAAGATATTTAGTCATTGCACTTATTGTACTCTCATTTATGTCACTATTTGTAGGAGTAAAAAATATCAGTTTTTTAGACATAATAGGTTTTGAAGATGAAAAAATTCAAATTCTTTTAATAAGTAGAATACCACGCCTAGTCAGTATCATTGTTGGTGGTGTTAGCATGAGTATAGGTGGTTTAATCATGCAACAACTCACCCGAAACAAATTTGTTTCCCCAACAACTGCCGCAACTGTAGACAGCGCTAGACTTGGTATATTAGTATCCCTTTTACTATTTTCATCTTCCAGTAGCTTTACAAAGATGCTTATATCCTTTATCTTTGCCCTAGCTGGAACCTTCTTGTTTTTAAAGATAATGAAAGGGATCAAGCTCAAGAACAAAATCTTTATACCCTTAGTTGGGATTATGCTGGGAAATATAATAGACTCAATAACCACTTTTTTTGCTTACAGGTATGAACTTGTCCAAAATATATCCTCCTGGCTCCAGGGTGATTTCTCTATGGTAATAAAGGGAAGATATGAACTTTTATATTTAAGTATTCCTTTGGTGGTTATGGCATTTATCTATGCAAATCAATTTACTGTAGCAGGAATGGGGGAGGACTTCTCCTCAAATCTTGGGTTAAATCACAGTAAGGTGGTTAATATAGGACTTGTTATTGTAGCACTGTCTACATCTTTAGTTGTAATAACTGTTGGGAGAATACCTTTTTTAGGATTAATTATCCCCAACATCGTTACAATCTATCGGGGCGATCACTTAAAGAACAATCTAGTCCCTACTGCGTTACTTGGTGCAGTATTCTTACTTTTTTGTGATATTTTAGGCCGGCTTATTATTTATCCCTATGAAATCTCCATTGGATTAACTGTTGGAGTAATAGGTAGTTTTCTATTCCTATACTTGCTTCTGAGGGGGGATGAATAATGTCAAATAGAAAGAAGTTATTACTATTAGGAGGGATACTTTTAGTACTAACAATTCTTTACTTAATGATGGGATTAAATAGTCGTAATTGGGATTATGCCCTATCTAGAAGAATTCCAAAGACCTTTGCAATATTGTTAACTGGCTCAGTTATTGGTTTTTCATCATTAATGTTTCAAACGATAACAAACAATAGAATTTTGACGCCAAGCATCTTAGGACTAGATGCACTGTACATGTTTGTCCAAACAATTATTGTTTTTGTACTGGGGGCTAGAACCCTTGAAGTAATTAATGGTACATATAACTTTATACTATCCATCTTGGTCATGATGTTTTTCTCAGCAATCCTATATAAGCTACTGTTTAGAAAAGAGAAGCAGAGCATCTATTTTCTACTGCTGATAGGGATGATATTTAGCACGTTTTTTCAGAGTATAGCTTCTTTTATGCAGATGTTAATTGACCCTAATGAATTTGCTATTGTTCAAAATAGAATGTTTGCCAGCTTTAACAGTGTAAATACGGGGCTGCTAAATATATCTGGGGTGATTTTTGTAGTATTAGCAGTATATACCTATCCCTATCTTAAGAAGATGGATGGACTTTCCTTAGGAAGGGATCATGCAATAAATTTAGGGATTGATTATGATAAAGTAGTAAAGAGAATGCTGGTTGTTATCGTCATTATGGTAGCAGTAGCCACTGCTTTAGTTGGTCCAATCACTTTTTTAGGACTATTGGTGGTAAACTTGGCTAGAGAACTGCTAGATACCTATAAACATAAGTATTTAATAGTGGGGTCAATGCTATTGAGTGGTATTGCTTTAGTTGGTGGGCAGCTATTAGCTGAGAGGATTTTTAACTACCACACGCCATTAAGTGTAATAATCAATCTTGTTGGAGGGATCTATTTTATATATCTGCTATTAAAGGGGAGAAAATGATGATAGAAGTTAAAAATCTTACGAAGATTTATGGGAAAAAAAGAGTTGTTGACAATGTATCTATAAAGATTCCAAAAAATAAAATAACATCATTTATTGGACCTAATGGTGCAGGCAAAAGCACCTTGATGTCCATGGTTAGTCGTTTGTTAAAAAAAGATGGAGGGGAGGTGTTTATTGATGGAAAAGAAATTACTCAGTGGGATACAAAGGATTTATCTAAGAAGATTTCTATTTTAAAGCAATCTAACCATCTTGATATTCGTCTGACCATAAGAGAACTTGTAACCTTCGGTAGATTTCCTTATTCTCAGGGGAATTTAACTGAAGAGGATGAAAAACAAATTGAGCAGGCTATAGCTTATATGAAGCTTAAGGATATTGAAGATAAGTTTATGGATCAATTAAGTGGAGGACAAAAACAAAGGGCTTACATAGCCATGGTTATTGCTCAAAACACAGAATATATTCTGTTAGATGAACCCCTCAACAATTTAGATATGAAACATGCTGTAGAGATTATGAAAATCCTTAGATGGTTAGTGGAAAATCTTGATAAGACAGTTGTTATCGTTATTCATGATATAAACTTTGCCTCATGTTATTCTGACTATATTGTAGCAATGAATGAAGGAAAATTAGTAGAGGAAGGAACTACAGTAAATATTATTGATGAAGAAGTCCTATGGGGAATTTATAATATGAATTTTAAAATAGAAAATATTAATAACCAAAGAATCTGTGTTTACTTTTAAGAAAGATAATATATAAAATTTTTAAAATAATAAAGAGGAAGGTGTAAATGATGTTTAAAAAGAAAGGTTTAGTAGCTGTAGCACTTTTAATGTTTGTTTTTATGATGGGATTAATAGGTTGTAGTTCTATAGAAACAGCAATTGAGGGAGAAGTAGAAAATGTTGAGATCATCAGCATTACCCATGAATTAGGGGAAGTAGCTGTAAAGAAAAATCCAGGGCGGGTAATTGTTTTTGATTACGCAACCCTTGATTCCTTAAACCAAATGGATATAGAGATTATTGGTTTGCCGAAATCTAATATCCCTAGTTATTTAAACAAGTACAATGATGAAAAGTACCAAGATGTAGGCACATTATTTGAACCAAACTTTGAAAAAATTTATGAGCTTCAGCCAGATTTAATTTTGATTGCAGGAAGACAAAGGGAACTGTACGATGATCTTTCAGAAATAGCCCCCACTGTATTTTTAGCAATAGATAACCAGGATTATATCAATTCTTTTACCAGTAACCTTACTATATTAGGTGAAATTTTTGATAAGGCAGATTTTGTAAAGGATGAAATCAATAAGATTGAAACACAAATTAAGGAAGTGAGTACTCAAGTGGAGGAAACCAATAAAAATGCCTTGATAGTCATGGCCAATGATGGTGCATTGAGTGTATATGGCAACAACTCTAGATTCAATTTAATTCACAAAGAATTTGGTTTTCCGGCAGCAGATGAAAACATAGAGGTTTCAAACCACGGACAAAGTATCTCCTTTGAATATATCTTAGAGGTAAATCCAGATATCATATTTGTAATTGATAGGGCAGCTGTTACAGGAGGTAGTAATGTAGCAGAAAGTGTATTAGACAATGATATAGTAAAAATGACAAATGCCTATAAAAATAATGCAATAAATTATTTGAGTGCCCACGTATGGTATGTGGCATCTGGCGGGATAGAAGGAACAAAAATAATGATAGAAGAAATAGCAGCTGCAATACAATAAGATGAATTTTTCCCATCACAGGGGTACCTCTTTTGATACAAGGTATTTGGAAGGATGAAGGGACCATTTTATTGATACTATATAGATAATTGCTATAGGTAGTGTAATATAAACATACTCGGGCATGGTGACAATTCGACACCTTGACCGAGTTTTAATTTGTATTTGTATCCCTCTGGGGTTTTAGCCTTTCCCCATAAAAAATTGTAGGTTTCAATATAAGCTTTCTATCAAGACCCATTACTACTGCTTAAAACCTTGATTCTTCAAGGGTATTGAAAATGTATCCCTGAGATAATATATATTCAATAAGGTCAGGAAGGGCATCCACTGTAGTTTGTTTTGTATTACTATCATGCATCAGTATGATAGCTTCTTTTTTGTCTTGTAGGGTTTCTTGAAGTCTTATCAATTGTTTTTTAGGTGAAACGTGCATACCTTCAGCATCTCCATTAACTACATTCCAATCAATACTGGTATAACCCATCTCCTCTACAGCTTGACGAAAAGGTCGTAATTTCTCTCCAAAAGAACCCCCCGGAAACCGTACAAACCTTGACCTCCTATACTCAGTCCCTAATATTGATGCAAATACCTCCTCCGTCTTTTCTATGTCAGCCATAAGCTTCTGGGGATGGGAATATATCTCCTTATAGTTATGGCTATAGGTATGATTACCTATTAAATGTCCTTCCTCTTGAATCCTTAACAATATATCAGGATGCTTTTCAGCTAAGTTTCCAATGACAAAAAAAGTAGCTTTTATATTATATTCTTTAAGAATATCCAAGATTTGAGGGGTTACTTTAGGAGAAGGTCCATCGTCGAAGGTAAGATAGGCAAATTTCATATTTTCATCTATTACTATGGGCTCTTCTTCCTGAAGCTCCTCTCCCTCTAAACCCCCTTCATCCAAACCTTCATCTGGTATATTTTCATTCAATTGACTTTCATCCAATTCATTTTCAATAGTAGTTCCATCAACAACAGCAGCTGTTTGGCAGGGGAGAATTAATTCAAACCCTATAAGTCCAGTTAATATAATAGTTGAGAATAATAAAATCATATTTTTTTTAAAGTAATGCTTCATTGCTAGTCCTCCCTTATTGTCTGTTTATTACTTATTTAAAATTTTATCGGTTTTTATCCTATATTGATTTACAAATTAATTAAAAAAGGTTACAAAAAAATTAAGGTTTATAAATAAAGCTAATAGAAACTAGAAGTGGCGAGAAAACTATAGTACAATATGCTTAAAAATAAATGGATGTTAGGTGATTATGATGGAAGAAACAGAAAAAAAGGTATTGGTGGTGGAGGATGAAGCTTCGATTAGAAAATTTTTAGCCATCAACCTTAATAGAAGTGGATTTCGAGTATTAGAATGTGAAAGTGGAGAAGAAGCCTTAGATTTAATCAAAAAAGAGAGGGTTACGATAGCTATTTTGGATGTCATGCTACCAGGAATAGATGGTTTTGAATTATGTCAAGAAATAAGAAAAGCCCTACCAGAGAGTATTATCATTATGTTGACAGCTAAAGGTCAGGACATGGATAAAATTATGGGCTTGGAATTGGGGGCAGACGATTATATGGTCAAACCCTTTAATCCCCTAGAGCTTATTGCCCGTATCCACGCCCACTTAAGGAAAATAGAAATAAGTAAAAGGAGTAGGGGTAAAATTATTGAGTTTTATCCATTAAAACTTGACTTAGAAAGGCAAAGATTTTACAAGGAAAACAAAGAGATTGAATTAACCCCTACGGAATTTGCTATCATGAAGATACTAATTGGAAATCCAGATAAAGCCTTTAGTCGAGATGAGATATTAAATAAAGTCTGGGGCAAAACCTATTTTGGTGATATGAAGACAGTAGATGTTCACATTAGACGTATTCGAGAAAAAATAGAAGATAACCCATCGGCCCCCCAATGGATTGAAACTGTTTGGGGATTTGGCTATCGACTACGGGGAGTGAAGAACTATGAAAAGCATTAAAAAAAGATTGGTTTTTTATTTCGTATTTATTATCATTATTACTGTAGTTATTCTTGAGGTTGTTTTGCTCATTAATATTCAACAACATTATTATAGTAATCTAGAAGGTACTTTGATTAATCAGCTCCAGACTTCTACAGATCTCTATGAAAAATATTTTTCTGATGCTACATTACAGGAAAATATACTAAATAACGTAGATACTTTTTGGAATCAAACCTCTGCTCAAGTAGCCATCATTGATATGAAGGGCAGGGTTTTGATGGATTCCATCGGGGTAATGATAAATACTACTGAAGGGATGGAGGATGTAGAAAGAGCACTGGAAGGAGAGCTTGGAAAATGGGTGGGGAATGTCGATTATGATACGGAAAGAGTAATGGCAGTTTCCTATCCCCTCTATTCAAAAGGGCAACAGGTAGGAGTATTGCGATTTGTTGCTTCCCTTAGGGAAATAAATAACGATATTAAAAGAATAACCCATATTTTTATTGCCTTTGGGATTTTAGTTACCTTAATTTCAGGATTAGTTAGTATATTCTTGGCAAATACCATAACTGTGCCCCTAGAAGAAGTGACCCTTACGGCAGAAAAAATGGCTAAGGGGGACTACTATATTGAGAATCAAAAAAGAAGCGATGATGAAATTGGTAAACTTTCAGATACTTTAAATTATATGGCCAAGGAAATTATAAAAAAGGATCAGATCAAGAATGATTTTATATCCTCTGTATCCCATGAACTTAGAACCCCCCTTACTTCCATCAAAGGTTGGGCAGTTACTCTAAAACAAGATTATGAAGATAAAGAAATTTTATCCGATGGTCTTGAAATTATCGAGAAGGAAAGCGATCGATTAACCCTTATGGTGGAGGAGCTATTGGATTTTTCTAAATTTGTATCTGGTAAAATTACCTTTAATATAAAACCTACTGATTTAAAAGAGATATTGAAGCATGTAAAAAAGCAACTAACCCCAAGGGCATTAAGAGAAGAAGTGGATTTTCAGTTGAACTATGCTGATGATTTTCCATTAATTTATTGTGACGAAAATCGTTTAAAACAGGTACTTATTAATTTACTAGATAATGCCTTTAAATTTACTCCCTCCAATGGAAAAATAAGTTTATTGGCTAAGCTGCAGGATGACAAAATAGTTATCGTTGTAGAGGATACAGGCAGTGGCATAGATCCTGAGGAGCTTCCTAAAGTTAAAGAAAAATTCTACAAGGGGAAATCTAGCAAATCTCAAAATGGAATTGGTTTAACTATCTCTGATGCAATTGTTAAAATGATGGGAGGAAGCCTAGATATCACCAGCCAATTAGATAAAGGTACTAGAGTAACCCTGACCCTGCCATTACAGGAGGTTGTTTAGATGAGATCTATTAAATTAATTTGTATTTTATTACCTATCATTTTACTTATAACCGGCTGTGTAGGTACAGTAAATGACCTAAGCTTGCAAATTGCACCACCTAACAATATTCATATTTCAATTGGTGGAACCTGGGAAATTATCGATGTGTTAAATCAATCCTCTACTACCGAAGAGAACCAACAATGGCTAGGAAAAACCATTATGTTTTCCAGTCAACATGCAGTGGTAACAGATTATTTTATTAAGGACGTTGGTTACCAAGTGAAACGAGTAAATGCAGATGAGTACCTTCTCTATCATTATAAGGCATTTCCTGAGGGATATCATTTTTCTCAGGATGAAATTGAAGTAATTACTATCCTAGACCAGGATGTTTTATTCTGTGAAATTCTGAAGGTAAAGGATGATGAATTAATATTTAAAATATACAATGATAGCTTTATTTTAAAGAGGGTTTCCCATGAGGTGGATGAAGAGCTGTTGAAACAACTACAGGAAGAAAACAATCCCAATGAATGGTTAGAAAATCATCCTCAGTCTACTTTGCTACGGACTGGAGTACTTATAGGTCTGCGCCAAACCATTGATGAGAATAACTTAAATATACAGACCCACTCCTATAGAACCCTTTGGATTGATTCTGAAAATAAGAAGTTAAATTCTCTTTTACAGACAGAAGATATTTTTTTTCCGAGGCGAAAAGGTTTTTGGAAAATGGAGGTAAACAGAATAATTGAAGGCAATAGAATGGAAGAATTATTAGTCCCTTATAACATCCTAAGTAAGGAGACAAATCCAATAGAAAGGACAGCCCATCAACCTATCCTTCAGCAAGAAAAGGAAGAGTTTATCTATAGAAAGATTAATTATATTAGTAATGACTATGTTTCTATTGAGGAGAAACAATTTAAAAGCAATGGTGAAAACAAAGTTTTACAAAGGGAAGGATTGCATATTTTAGCTATCGACAGTATTCCCAACATTAGAAGAATAAATATATTAGATTTGTTAGGCAACTCAGGCTTAGAGGCAATAGAGACTGGAAGAAAAAGAATATTAGATCAAATAGAATATGATAGTATACTCCCAGAGAAGAACCCTGGTGAAAATTATGGTATCGAAAGAAGATTTGGACATTGGTTATTAAGAGGGGGCATAAGCTTTTTGGCAGGTGATGAGTTGAAGACAGTAGATTATAATATTAACCTTATCCCCCCTAGGGAATTGGTGTTTTATGATGACCTGAGTATTCCATGGACAACTTTGAAGGATAGAGTACCTGCTGCTATTGATCTCTATACATCTCCTAATAAAGATATTGCTTTAGTGGTAACGAAGGAGGAATTGATGGTATTTTCAATAGAAGGTAAAACCCTACAACAGGAGACTTTAGAAAGAATTCCCTTAAAGGATGGAGAAGTTGTAATCATGGTAGAATGGGCAACGGGTCCATACGTAGACAACTGGAAAAGAACTTTGGAAAATCATATCAATGATTAATAGTCCGACAAAATAGTTACAAAAATTTCCTTAAAAAATATTGACAAAATTTTATCAATGTGATAAATTTAGAATAATAAAACCAATAAAAAATTTATATTTGCAAAGATAAAAAAACATCGGTTTGAAAACTGATGAGAAAGTCATGAAGACTTGTCTCCTTTTATAATCAAAAAAGGGGCAAGTCTTTTGTTTTTGAAGGGTGGTTGTTTGAGTTGATAGATTACATACTTAAAAGAAGTTTACATTTAATTTTTGTTATGATTGGGGTGTCTATACTGACCTTTGGATTAAGTCAGTTGATACCGGGGGATCCAGCGGAACTACTCCTGAGAGAAATGGGGATGGAGGCCACTAGGGAAGAGGTGGAAATTCTAAGGGAGCAGTTGGGGCTCAATGATCCCTTTATGGTACAGTATGGAAGATGGATAAAGAATGTTTTGAGGGGAGATTTAGGTCGATCCTTTAGAACCGGCGGAAAGGTAGCACAGGAAATAGCAACACGATTGACAGCCACTATAGAATTGACAATAGGAGGCCTACTGGTAATGATTGTCTTAGCCCTACCCATAGGGATTTTATCAGCAATCTTTAAAAATACTTGGGTAGACCATATAAGTCGTTTATTTGCTTTCTTTGGAGCTTCCATACCCTCCTTTTGGCTGGGTTTGATGTTGATTTACTTTTTTTCTGTAAAGCATTCTATTTTTCCTGTGATGGGGAGAGGAAGTTTGAGACACTTGTTTTTACCCTCTTTTACCCTTGGGATAGGAATGGCTACAACCTATGCCAGGCTGATTAGAGCCAGTATGCTGGAGGTTTTGGGACAGGACTTTATTCTAGCAGCCCGTTCTAGAGGCCTTAAAGAAAATATCGTTATTATAAATAATGCTTTAAGAAATGCTCTCATTCCAGTGGTGACAGCCTTTGGTATGAGCTTTGGACATTTATTGGGAGGCACTGTTATTGTAGAAAATATTTTTGCTTGGCCAGGGGTTGGAAAATTTTTAGTAGAATGTATTTTTAATAGAGATTATCCCGTGATACAGGGTTATGTTTTATGGATGGCTACGATTTTCGTGTTTGCCAATCTCATTGTTGATATATCTTATAGACTATTGGATCCACGAATTTCTGTAGGAAGGAAGATGTAGATGCAACAGGAGATAGTTCACCTACAAAAAGAAGAAATCAAAAGAATGAAAACCAAGCATAGGTTCTTTAAAGATAAAATGGCAGTACTAGGATGTATCATTCTATGTATCTTTATCATCATTTCTATTTTGACACCTAGCTTAACTACAAATGATCCCCTCAAGGTGGATTTAATGGAAAGACTTAACCCACCTAGTTCAACCTATCCAATGGGGACAGATCACCTAGGACGATGTGTTTTTACGAGGGTCCTGTATGGAGGAAGAACCTCCATGACGGTAGCTGTGGCTGTCTTGGGAATTGTGTTAACAATAGGGGTTTTAGTAGGAGTATTGGCAGGATACATAGGGGGATTTGTGGATACTTTTATTAGCCACATTATAGATATACTGCTGGCTTTTCCTGGACTTATCCTAGCTCTAGCAATAGCTGGAATTTTAGGACCCAGTCTTATAAATACCATGATTGCTGTAGCAGCTGTACAATGGGTGGGTTATGCAAGAATCGTAAGGGGTATGGTATTATCCATTAAGGAGAAGGATTATGTCAAGACAGCTAAGACCTGTGGAACTTCACATTTTTTTATTATTCTACGGCATATTTTACCCAATATGATTTCACCTATTATTGTTTTAGCTACTTTAGATGTAGGGGCAATTATTTTAAGAATTGCAGCACTGTCATTTTTAGGGTTAGGGGCACAACCCCCTACACCGGAATGGGGAGCTATGATTAATGATGGCAGAGCCTATATGCAGACGGCTCCATGGGTAATGTTTTTCCCTGGAGGGGCTATTTTACTAGTAGTCATGGCCTTTAATTTATTGGGAGATGGTCTGCGGGATATATACGATCCTAAAAATACATAATGTTTTTTCAAAGTTAGTCAATAAAATGCTAGTCTATCGTAATCAATACTTTAAGTAAAGGAGTTGAAAAAAGATGGACACTATATTAGATATTAAAAACCTGTCAATAGCCTTTTCCAACACTAATGAAGGAATTAAAGCTGTTAATAGAGCTAGTCTACAGCTGAGGACTGGGGAAGTTTTAGGTATTGTAGGGGAAAGCGGATGTGGTAAAACTACTCTTTCCCGTAGTGTCTTAGGCCTATTGCCACCAGCTGGAAAAATTCTTGAGGGTGAACTTGTTTTTGAAGGAAAGGACTTACTTCATTTATCTAAGGAAGAAAAGAGAAAAATCAGAGGTAGAGAAATAGGAATGATTTTTCAAGACTCTATGACTTCTTTAAATCCAGTGAGGAAAATAGGCAGTCAGTTTATAGAAACCCTTTCTTCTAGACTTGAAATCCATGAAGAACAGGCAAGGCAAATAGCAGAAGAGATGCTAGCTAAGGTAAACTTACCTAATCCTAAAAAAATTATGAATAGATACTCCTTCCAATTAAGTGGAGGAATGCGACAGAGGGTGATGATTGCTATAGCCCTTGCATTAAGACCTAAGATATTGATAGCAGATGAACCGACTACAGCATTAGATGTAACTGTTCAGGCACAAATTCTTAAGGAAATGCGGGACTTAAAGGAAAACTATGGCACCAGCATTATGCTAGTATCCCATAATTTAGGGGTTGTATATCAGGTGGCGGATACTATTGCCGTCATGTATGCCGGTTCTGTTGTGGAATACGGGGATGCATCAACAATATTTAAAAATCCTACCCATCCCTACACCAAGGCTTTGCTAGGTTCTATCCCTACATTAAGCCAACATCAAGAAAAGCTGGTATCTATAGAGGGGACCCCCCCTGTTTCCAATAGTTTGCCTTCAGGCTGTGTTTTTCACCCTCGATGTCAATATGCTAGTCATCTTTGTAGACTTGAAAAGCCCATAACTGTAGAAACGGTAGAAGGGGTGAGGGTAGCCTGTCATAGAGTGAATTCATCAAACTATACAGAAGGAGAGGACTACATTGCATAATCAACAGCCCTATACTAATGTCACCAACACCGATGAAGAAATATTGCTGCAAGTCACTGGTTTGACCAAACAGTATACCCTTGAAAAAAACTTTTTTCTGAGGAGGGAAGAAAAATTATTGGCTGTAGATGATGTATCTCTAACTATCCATCAGGGAAAGACACTGGGATTGGTTGGGGAAAGTGGATGTGGAAAAAGTACTCTAGGGAAGTTAGTGTTAAAGGTGGAGGCACCTACAGCAGGGAAAATTTTATTTGATGGACAGGATATCACCAATCTAAAGGGCCAAAGCTTAAGAAATATGAGAAGGAATATGCAGGGAATTTTTCAAGATGCCGATGCTTCCTTAAATCCTAGGATGAAGATAGAGGACATTGTTAAGGAATCATTAACCAATTATCATATAGGAAGTAAAGAAGAGCGTAGGCAACAGGTTATTGAATTACTACATACAGTAGGATTAGGAGAAGAGATTTTAGATCGATATCCCCATGAATTTAGTGGAGGACAGAAACAAAGAATTACCATTGCTAGGGCCCTGGCCCTAAGACCAAAGCTAATCCTATGTGACGAAGCTACAGCCAGTTTAGACGTTTCTATTCAGGCTCAGGTGTTAAACCTACTAAAAAAACTTAGAGAGGTCTTTGGATTATCTTACCTATTTATTTCCCATGATATAGCAGCAGTGAAGTACATTAGTGATGAAGTGGCTGTAATGTATTTAGGAAAAATTGTTGAGCGTATTGATAGCAAAACCTTGATAGGAAAAGCTCGGCATCCCTATACCAGAGCGTTATTGCAGGCAGTACCTATAGCAGGGGGAGAAAAGACTTTGCTACAAAATAAGCAATTAAAGGGAGAACCCCCAAATCCTATGGATATTGGGAAGGGATGCAGATTTTACTCCCGGTGTGAATGTCGTGAAGCAATCTGCAACAGGGAAGAACCTCCTCTGAAGGAAGTGAGACCAGGACATCAGATAGCCTGCCATGTTGTAGCATAACACTATCAATAGGGATACAAGAAATTTTTTTGATGATAATATTTATCCATAAAATATAAGGAATTTAGAGACTACTGAAAAATTATAGTTTTTTTGCTTGTCATTGTGAAGGAAAGTTGAAGAATATCATATTTTCAATCCATCAAGATCCTTTGCTAACCCTTAGGATGACAAAAAATGACTTTGCAGTGATCTGAAAATTCGGCTGAAATTATATACAATTTTTTAAAAATATGCAACAAGGAGGATACAAATGAGAAGTAGAAGGTTTAAAAAATATTTTAGCTTAACAATGATTGTAGTACTCATAGCAGGTATGGTTTTAACGGGATGTGGAGGAAAGGAAGGTGAAACCTCCAATCCAGCACAGGAAATATCAGAAGTAACAGTTCCTCAACATTTAGTTATAGGAGAGCAGTTTGATTTAAAAGGATATGATCCAGGGAGTTCTATGTCAGACTTTGTTCGTGCTTTGGTTTATAATAATCTAGTAGAATTGGATATGGACTTTAAAAAGTCTCCAGGATTAGCAGAGTCCTGGGAAACGAGTGGGGATGGAACAATATGGACCTTTGAGTTAAGACAAAATGTTGTATTCCATGACGGGAGTCCTTGGGATGCAGAGGCAGCAAAGATTAATCTAGACATAAGAAAAGAAGGTACCGGTAAAGGATGGTTAACTGCAGTGGAGGAGGTTGAAGTAGTAGGCTCCCATACTTTAGCAGTACATTTAAAGGAGCCAGTATATACTTTTGATTCGGATTTAACACCTCCCTTTTTAGCTATGGTAAGCCCTAAGGCCTTTGATGAGGAAGGCAATGTGATAGAGGCCATCGGGACAGGACCCTTTAAGCTGACTAGCTGGACAACCGACAGTGAGTTTGTTATGGAAAGAAATGAAGACTACTTTGCAGGTGCACCTATCTTAGAAAAAATTACATTTAAAGTTATTCCTGATGCTGAGACAAGAGCCATGGCTCTACAGGCAGGAGAAATTGATATGATGAGTGGTAGAGAAGCCTTAACAGCCGTACAAAGATTAAAGGCTCAACCCAATATGAAGCTTGTAAAGGAAATGAGTCAAACATCAGAGGTTTTATTCTTTAACGTATATGAAGGACCCTTCAATGATATAAAAGTAAGACAGGCAGTAGCCCATGCCATCAACTTTGATGAAATGGTACCTGTACTTTTAGAGGATCTTGCAGAAGCTCCCATGAATTTCTTCTCTCAAGCCTATGGGGAGTATATGGATAACAACCTTTCTTTACCTAAATATGATGTAGACAAGGCAAAGGAACTGTTAAGGGAAGCAGGATGGGAAGATAAAGATGCAAATGGTATTTTAGAGAAAAACCGTGAACCTCTAAAAGCAAGACTTGTTTTAGGTGCTAAAAATGAAGAGGACAAAATATTAAGCGCTGTTATCCAAGACAAGTTAAAGGATATTGGTATGGAGATTGAATTAGTACATCTAGAGGGGGGTGCCCTTAGGGAAGCCTTGACAGAAAAGGACTATGACATGATCATGATCGGTCAATGGTCAGTTCCCCATGATGATCCAACCAGTCATTACCTAAGAGGTTATTGGCATAGTGATTCAAGCTATACCATCTATACATCATCTGAGCTAGATGCAAAGATTGAAAAGCTACATCTTTCTCTAGATACAGCAGAAAGATTAAAACTCCATCGAGAAATCCAAGCAGAGATTTTAGAAAATACATCAGTATTAATGGTCTTCCACAGAAACAATGTCATGGTAATGAATGAAAAGGTGCAAGACTTTGAAATATCGACAGGAACATGGCAGATTTTCAGGGGATTAACAAAGACCAGTATACGATAAAGCAAACTAAATTTAGAGGGAGTTTATGTTCCCTCTAAATTGCAGCTGATTTACTTGAGGAGGTAGAGCTTAATGACCTCCCTTAGTATTATGTAAAAGATGTAATAAGGATATAGCTAAAAGATAGGGATTAAAAGTGGTGAAATAAATATAGGGTGAGGGAGTGTCTAGAATGATAAAGAAAATAAAATCTTTAATTATTTTTATGGTATTAATATTGCTTTTGACAGCCTGTGGAGGTCACGACAATACATCTGGGGAAACAGATCTTCCTATTGAGGAAATAGAGCAAAAATTAGTGATTGGTGTAGGAAGAGATTTCTATGAAGGACCAGCTAGTCCCACTTATTTACATGGTAGTACCAATGTATGGGAATCTTTAACTTACTTAGATGACCAGTTGGAACCTATGCCTCAATTGGCGGAATCCTGGAGTGTATCAGAGGATGGAAAAACATGGCGTTTTGATTTGCGTGAAGGCGTATTTTTCCATGATGGTACCCCCTTTAATGCTGAAGTGGCAGCATATAACCTAGAAAGATTATTAAATCATCCTAGAAAAGGAAACACAAAGCTTACCTATGGAGATATAACCAATATCGAAGTAGTCAGTGAATATGCATTAGAGATTACCCATGAAGTGCCCATGCCAGAGTTTCCTAGAATGGTGGCTTATCATGATGGTGCGATGTTTAGTTTAGCAGCTTTTGATGAAAATAATGATATCGTAGCACCTATAGGGACAGGACCATTTGTTTTTCAAGAGTACATTGCAGATCAGTCCATTATCTTGGTGAAAAATGAAAACTATTGGGGTAATACACCAATATTAGAGGAAGTTATTTTTGCATTTATTGCTGATCCTAATACAAGATTAGCAGCCTTACAAAGCGGTGAAGTAGACGCTTTATCAGATGTAGGGGCAGTGATGCCAGAGCAGGCAATAATTATAGAAGAAAATAACGATTTAATTTTAAAGACCAAATTAGTTGGTACAACCCACTATCTATTTTTTAACCAAAATAATTTGTTCAAGGATAATAATTTGTTACAGGCAGTAAGTTATGCTTTAAATCGTCAACTATTGGTGGATACTGTCTTAGAGGGTTATGGTATCCCTGGTGAAAGCGTTATTACTCCAGTAGCTGTAAACTGGTTAAATAAAGGGGTAGCACCTGTCTATAATATGGATAAGGCAAGGGAGTTAGTGGAAGAAGCTCTTAAAGGAAAAGAAGCAGAAGTAAAGCTATTACTACATTCAGGGATTTCGAGCAGATGGCCCTATAAAGCAATAGCGGAAATTATGCAGCATGAATTAAGTGAACTAAACTTAATTATTGATATAGAAATGGTAGATGCTGGTGAGTGGGCAAAAAGATTGCAGGAGGGTAATTACGACATTACCATAGGTCCCTTTACTCTAATGACAGGTGAACCAAATGTCTTCTTTAGCACCCATATGTTTTCAGAAGGAAACTTAAACAAGAGTAGAAGCTATGGCTATAATAATTCCCAAGTAGATGAACTCATTACAAAGGCCGCTGTAGAAAGAGATGCCGACAAAAGACGTGAGATGTATTTACAACTACAAGAGATTGCTTCTACAGAAGGTCCAGTAGTACCTATTTATCATGATGTTACTTTATATGCCGTCAATAAAAAAGTAAATAATTTTGAATTAGATGTGAACTTTAAGCCTCATTTAGGGATGGTTGAAATAAAATGATAAAAAAAGAGATATTTTTTGGAAATGAAGCTTGGGCAGAGGCATTGACCTCTGCCCCATACTTTAAAATGAGAATTCGTAGTGAAGAAGAAATTAAGGATTATTGGAACAAAGTTGCAGATAAATATGATAGCAATATGATGGGCCAAGAAGAAGATAGGGTTGGAAAAGTAATGAATTACTTGATTAAAAGTAAAATGATTACCTCTGATACCAATGTATTGGACTTAGGAAGCGGTACTGGAGCCTATACTATTCCAATGGCAAAGATAGCAAATGCAGTAACGGCATTAGATAGTTCATCAGAAATGTGTAGCATACTAAAGGAAAAGGCCCGTATAAATAATTTAAAGAATATAGCAGTATTGACAAAGCCTTGGGAGGAAGTAAATTTAAAGAAGGAAAATCTACATAAAAATTTTGATTTGGTTTTCTCCTCTTTAAACCCAGGAATCAGAAACCTTAAAACTCTAGTAAAGATGAATGCTGCCTCCAGAAAGTATTGTTGTTTAATTTCTACCTCTGGTAGAGTAGAGGACAATACCAGGAGGGAGGTAGGAAGACTATTATTGGGAAAGGAACTAGATAGTAAGCGGGCTAACGATGTAATCTATCCCTTTTATATCTTATACAATTTAGGCTATTCCCCACAAATGGAATATATTAATATTACCTTTTCAAGGGAAAAGAAACGGGAAGAAGCCATAACTTCCTTATGTGATTCCTTCTGGCTTTATACCGACATCACACCTGATGTTAGGAAAAAAATAGCTGATTTTGTAGACAGTAAAATAGAAAATGGTTTATTTAAAACTGAAACCAAGATGAAACTGGGGATGGTTTATTGGTCGGTGGAAGGATAACTAATCAATGATATGTAAGGAAATAATAGGACAAATCCTTAAGGAGGATGATGTTAAAACTATAGGAGATAGCTATTCTTTCTTAAAGAATCTTTTAAAGGATACCTTAAGAGACGTTGGAAGTAGAGGAAGAAGTAGGCTTAGGCTATGCTAAAAATGGCAACAAGGCTAAGGACATAGATAATACTAGAATAAGCTACTGTTCAAAGAGAGTAAAAAGTTAGTTTGGAGGAATGGAAATAGACGTTCCCATAGAAATATTTGAGAGATTGAAGAACAGATAATCTCTCTGGTTTCGAGAATATACAAACGAATATACAAAAGCCACAGGCATTTTTACTGCCTGTGGCTTTTGTATTGACGCTTATTTATATGATTATGTACAATAAATTTAGATGAGCCACACAATGACAATGTCATAAATCAAGTCACCATCGACATCGTAAAACTCTACGTAATCGTAAAGATTTGACTGAATCATAGAGACATCCCCCACCACAAACAGACCATCTTCGCCCTCAACATAAACTAGAACATCGTTGGCTAGCTGAATGTTTTCACCGTTAGCGGGTGTGAGGTTTTCGTTTACATTAGTGGAAAATCCAGGAAGATCATCGGGATCATCACTATCTAAAAAATATTCCACACCAATCAAGGTGATTGTATTTCCTTCAACTGATAGGACATCTGCCAAGGTTTTATCGGTATAGAAATCGGCAAAAATACCCACCGTATCTACAACACCTTCTCCATACTCAATAGTAACCATAATGCCTTCAGCATCAACCCCTGCTTCGTAAAGTCCCCAATGACTATAATGGTCCCAAGATTCAACCACATCAACAAAAAGAATCTCTTCTGTGGGATAAACTGTCAATCCGCCATTGATCAGCATACTTACAGTAGAATCTATATCATTATATCCTACCACTACTCCTAGAAATCGCTGATTAATTTCAGGTGAGACGGGTTCTACTACATCTACAGGAGCACCAGTGATGGAAACCCTACGAGTTTCTTGATTCCATCCCACAGTATAACCTAGGGTGGTACTGATAAAGTTTACCGGCACCATGGGGTGGCCACTGGGAACATGGATGATGGGGGAGGTATCTAGTTCCACTTCTTCTCCATAGACACTGGCGATTGTAGAATCAACGTTCATAGTTACAAGGACCGCATATTCATCTACAATACTAATGGTGCTGGTTTTGCTGTCCCATTCTACTTCGCAACCTAGGGCTTGTGCAATAAAATGGAGGGGAACTAGGGTACGGTTGTTTTCCCCAATAAAAGGAGGCACATCTAAAGTGATGGCTTCTCCGTTAATCATGGCTATGGTGTTACCGATGGTGAGTTCAATGATAATCGGTAGATCATCACCTCGATTACTATTTTCTACCATGTTGTCTGCATACACTGTAAATGTACTAAAGATCAGTAGGAAGACCAACAGAATAGAAAGGATCATTCTTTTTTGCATAGCATTCACTCCTTTTTAATGGTTTACTTGGGTTTCAGGGTTCAAGTTTTACTATACTTATTAATTGCACATTAAAGAATTTTGACACGAATACTTTAGGAAATATTTGGTAATATATTCTATATTATAACATTTAAGTAACATCCCCACAAGAAATTTAGTAAAATAAAAAACAAAATATTCATAAAATTTAATTAAATTCTTAAAAATAGGAAAGGAACTAGATAGTAAGGGGGTCAATGATCCAACCTATCTTTCTTACTATCTTATACAATTTAGGTTATTCGCCACAAATGTAACCTTCTGCGGGTTTATAGGGGCTTTAACTGCATCAATGGTGGTTTTTACTTTAGCAGGAATGGGTGGGAGGATTACCTCTATCAAGCTAGTCCTGGCTGGTGTGATGGTAAGGTCTATTCTACAAAATATGGAAATGCCCATAGCAATAATCATATCCATCATAGTAGTAAAAGAGAATGTTTTTTCCTATAAAGAGGAAAAATTGAAGGTTTTTTGGAAAGAATATGTAATGTATTTAGTAATGAAATCCATAGGTATTTTATATAAAAAATTAATAGGGGTAGCCAAGATATTATAAAAATAGTAGAGGAACTTTAAAAATAGGATTTAAGTTTTGTAATAAATATTGATTAAAGTAAATTTACTAAGAAAATGTGGTGATTACATGATAGAAGTAAGTGCGGCAATTATTAAAAAAGAAGGAAAAATACTAATTGCTCAAAGGAATAGAAATAAATCTCAGAGTTTTAAATGGGAGTTTCCAGGTGGAAAAGTTGAAGCTAAGGAAACAGCTGAGGAAAGTCTTAAAAGAGAAATTAAAGAGGAATTAAATATAGATATAGATGTTAAAGAAATGTTTGATGAAACTGTATTTGAATATTCAAATGGCAGTATAAAACTTATGGCTTTTAATGCAGAATGGATATCAGGGGATTTAAAGGTATTAGAGCATGAAAAAATAGAATGGGTAACAATAGAAGAATTAAAATATTACGATTTTGCTCCTGCTGATATACCTTTTATAAAGAAATTAGAAGGGATAGTGTAGATTTTAATACTAGGTTAAATAAGATAAAAATTAACTAACTATCTATGATTCCAGTATAGGTATAAAAACATTTAAGAGAAGCTATCTTTGCAGAGAAAGGGAATAATAAATAACCAAAAGCAGACACTAGAAGGTGTAGTGTTGTATTTACCTAGAAGGTAGATAAATACAACCATCATAAAATCCCATGGGTTTTGTTTTATCCTAGAGAAAAAGACTAAGCTACAAAAATATAAAAGGAGCAAAGGAGATACGATGACAAAGAGAAAAGAAGTAATACAAACAGGATGGAATTTAGACAATAGTTATGCTGGTTTGCCAAAATTACTTTTTACCAGGCTCAATCCAACACCTGTATCCTCACCGAGGTTGGCTGTTCTCAATCACTCCTTGGCAGAATCTTTGGGGTTAAAGGTCGAATTCCTCCAAAGCAATGACGGCGTAGCCCTGCTTGCCGGGAATCAGATTCCTGAAGATGCTTTGCCTCTTGCTCAAGCCTATGCAGGACATCAATTTGGACATTTTACCATGTTAGGGGACGGGCGGGCTCTGCTGCTGGGGGAACAAATCACCCCCCAAGGCCAACGGATCGACATTCAACTAAAGGGTTCAGGTAGAACACCATATTCCAGGGGGGGAGATGGACGAGCGGCACTTGGACCGATGTTGAGGGAATATATTATTAGTGAAGGGATGTATGCCCTTGGCATTCCTACCACCCGTAGCCTAGCAGTGGTGACAACCGGTGAGTCAGTAATCCGGGAAACCCATCAACCCGGCGGAATTTTGACTCGTATAGCTGCCAGTCATCTACGGGTTGGCACCTTTCAATATATTTCAAAATGGGGTACTACTGAGGAGCTCCGGGCTACAGCTGATTATACATTGCAAAGACATTTTTTCCCCATTGATTCTGTTGAAAATCCCTATCTTTCCTTACTCCAGGAGGTGATTAAGCGTCAGGCGGCACTGGTTGCAAAATGGCAATTGGTTGGCTTTATCCATGGGGTGATGAACACCGACAACATGACCATTAGTGGAGAAACCATTGACTATGGGCCCTGCGCCTTCATGGATTTCTATGATCCTGCAACGGTATTCAGTTCCATTGACCTTCGCGGCCGCTATGCGTATGGCAATCAACCCCAGATTGCTGGGTGGAATCTCGCCAGATTTGCTGAAACCCTATTGCCCCTGCTGCATCACAACCAGGAGGAGGCCATCAAACTAGCTGAGGATGCCATTTCAAATTTTACTGATTTATATCATTGTAATTGGCTCACGGGAATGAGGGGGAAGTTAGGGATATTTAACGAAGAACTACAGGATAAATCCCTTGTTGAAGATCTTCTTACCATGATGAAGAAATATCATGCAGATTATACCAATACCTTTATAGCATTAACTTTTGATAAGTTAGAGGATACGGTGCTGTTTGGCACTCCAGAGTTTACTCAGTGGTATGAACTGTGGCAGGCAAGACTAGGCAGACAGCAGGAATCAAAAGCCTCCTCCCAGCAGTTAATGAGAAACAGTAATCCTGCAGTGATTCCTCGCAATCATCGGGTAGAAGAAGCACTAGAAGCGGCAGTGAAAGAAGGAGACTACAGTTTGATGGAAGGGCTTCTAGATGTTCTTTCAAACCCCTATGCCCACTCTCCTCAACAGGCTGAGTACTCTACGCTGCCTGCACCGTCAGCCTGCCACTATCGAACCTTTTGTGGCACTTAAATAGAAACGGATAATTCTCTTCTCTTGGTTAAAACGTCTTCTATTGATAAGCTGTGAAGATATAGGGCATAGATAGGATGATAAAAAATTCCAACATAACAAAGAATGGGAAGTGAGACTTTTCTTGTTTGTAGAAAAATCAAAGATTTTACAGGATACAAAGTAAATATTGAAGCGCGTTTTATATTCCCTCAGATAGATTTGAGGGATTTTTTGTTTAACCGACAAATTTGTCTTAAATTTGATTTAATAACCTATAAAATTACAAAATATTTTATAAATACATAATTCTACAATTTTTTCATCTAAATTATGTTATTATGCAATTAAATAAAAATAGGACTATAGCACTATGAACAACCAAAATTCACCTATAGAACCCATTAAGGGTTTGGATTTTTGCAATTGTTATATTGAGAGTAATAAACTGAAGGGTTTTATTACATAAAAGATTCCTTTTTATTACACAAGACTAGTTAAAATTTTAATGCCACCTGATTTAGGCTAGTAGCATAATATCATATTGTTAACTTTTAAAAAGGAGGAGCAGAAAAATGAAAAAACAACATGGGTTTAAATCTCTGCGTAATCGTACAATTGTTACTTTAACTTTACTATTTTTTGGATTGATAGTATTAATTTTTATTATTCTCAATACAATTCTGTCAAGCAGTATAAATAAATTAGACAATGGATATGCACAGGAACATATGGAACGATTTAAAAAAGCTATTGAATATGATTTGACTTTACTATCAAAAACTGCAGTTGACTGGGCTAATACCTATAAATTTGTTGAAGATGAGAATGAAGAGTATAGTACAGATCATTTATATGAGAATACTTTTTTAAACCAGAAGCTGAACCTAATGATATTTATAGACCAATGGGGGGAATATATTTTTGCAAAAGGAATGGACTTGTCAAATGAAGTATTCACTTCTCTACCGGAGGGCCTGAAGGAACATTTAGATCAAAACAATGTACTGGGCAATACTGACTGGGATTATAAATTGGAAGGTTTGCTTATGCTTTCAGAAGGACCTATGTTGATAGCCACTCAACCCATTTTATCAAGTGGCGGTGAAGGTCCTGTATTAGGAAATTTAGTAATAGGACGTTTTTTAGATGATAGGGTAGTTAATGATTTAGCATCAAGGTTAGATTTAGATATTGATGTAGAAAATATTAATGATATAAATCAAAATGAGTCCCAATACTTTAAACTTATTAATTCTGACCTTCCAATAAAATTTCAACAATTAAGTAGGGATAGAATTGCAGCCTATTCAATATTAGAAGATATTTATAAACAACCGGTATTGGGTTTAAGAATAGAAATTCCTAGAAGTACTAGTATGATTGGAAGAAATGGAATGAAATATGTTCTCATATCCTTAATTGCTGTAGGTTTTGTTTTTACTATTATCTTGTTAATATTTTTAGACAAAAACATATTGTCAAGGCTCCTATCAATAAGTAAAGAGATAGAAGAGGGAGAAAAAATACAAGAAGAAATGCGATACCTTGCCTATCATGATTACTTAACGGGTTTGCCCAACCGTCTGCTACTTACTGATCGTCTTAAACAGGCAATACATATAAGTAAACGTACTGAAAGAATCATTGGAGTTATTTTTTTAGACTTGGATGCTTTTAAAATAGTAAATGATAGCATAGGGCACGATCAGGGGGATGAGTTATTAAAGGAGGTTGCCCAAAGATTAACAGATACTCTCCGTAAAGCTGATACTGTTTGTCGGATGGGTGGAGATGAATTTCTGATCATTATACAAA
This sequence comes from Natronincola ferrireducens, assembly GCF_900100845.1. Lineage (NCBI taxonomy): Bacteria > Bacillati > Bacillota > Clostridia > Peptostreptococcales > Natronincolaceae > Natronincola > Natronincola ferrireducens. Next base: position 87,773 of record NZ_FNFP01000006.1, read on the forward strand.
ACCTTACAAATGTCAATGACCTTGAAAGAATTGTGAAGAAAATTATGCATATCTTTAGCTACCCTTTTAAATTAAAAGAACAGAATTTCTATGTTACAGCCAGTGCGGGGGTTGCTATTTTTCCTGAAGATGGAGAAGATGTAGAAATGTTAATTAAAAACGCTGATATTGCCATGTATAAGGCAAAAGAAAAGGGTAAGAATCAGTATGTCTTTTGCTCTCCTGTAATGAAAAATCAAGTGGCAGAAACAATGAAGTTAACCAACTGTTTATATCGTGCCCATGAGCGTAATGAACTAATTCTTCATTATCAACCTCAAATCAGTCATAATACAGGAAAAATAATTGGTGTAGAAGCACTAATAAGGTGGAATCATCCAGAATTAGGATTGGTTTCTCCTGGGAAATTTATCCCGATTGCAGAGCAAACGGGCTTAATTAATCCCATTGGAGAATGGGTATTAAGGACGGCTTGTCATCAGAATAAAGCTTGGCAAGATGCTGGATTTCCCCACATTCGTATGGGGGTAAATCTTTCTGTGTATCAATTTCAGGACTCTAATATAGTTACTCAGGTTGAAAGTGTTCTGAAGGAAACAGGGTTAAGCCCTAAATATTTGGAACTTGAAATTACAGAGAGCATTGTCATGAAGGAAACCAGTTATATTGTTGAAGTTTTAAACGACCTTAAAAAGCTTGGTGTTATAATTTCTCTTGATGATTTTGGTACGGAGTATTCTTCCTTGAATTATCTTAAACAATTGCCAATCGATAGAATCAAAATAGCTATACAATTTATACATGGGATTGCAGTAAGTAATAAGGATGAAGCAATCACTAAAGCCATTATTATCCTTGCAAAAAATCTTGGGATGAATGTTATTGCAGAGGGAGTAGAAACAAAACAGCAGCTTACATTCTTGAGTCAGAGAATGTGCGATGAAGTTCAAGGATTTTATTATCACAAACCTATGCCTGCATCAGAAGTTGAAGCACTGTTAAGACGTGACAATACTAATAAACTTCAGGAGGTTAAGGGGCTTTCTTAAAAAATAGATCTAGTTGTTAACCGATAGCTCCTAACCTATTGATACAATATCCTTTAGTCCCTTTAGATAGTCATTTGCCCCTGTAAGTTTCAGTTCTGGGGATACATTAGGATTTATTCCTATAATAGAACTCCCTAGGAGTTCACATTTTAGTTGGCATTAAACTTAAATATAAATGGCATTTTCAAACAAAATACTATTATTGTCCTCATTTACCACCACTTTCTAAAAGTAGGTGGCAATTTTTTTGCACTCTGTGAAAGTGACTGACAGCAAATCAAAGATTTTGGTCATCTACAAAGTCATTAAGGATATGGATTTTAATATAAGTATAGACAAAAACAATGCTTTGGAAAAAAATCATTAAGTTTATTGATTGGAAAAATTAAAAATATTCATATAAAATTATTAATGAAATAATATATTTGAAAATTAGAGGAGGATGAAGATGAAGAAATTTATTGCTATGCTACTTACTATCGTATTTATCATTGCTTTGTTTGGTTGTAGTACAAAACCCAATGAAGAAGTTATAAATCAGATAGAAGATACAGAAGAAGAAATTCGAATTTTGAGAATCGATGAACAAAACCTAGGATATCCGTCAGTATATACAGTTTCGCCAAGAGGAAGAGGTTATCTTTTGATGAGTTTTATTTTTGACACCTTAACCTGGAAGGATGAAGATGGGGTAGTATCAATGCTTGCAAAAGATTGGAGGGTATCAGATGATTATAAGGTATGGACTTTTAATCTAGTAGATAATGCAAAATTTACAGATGGCAAAGCTTTAACGGCAGAAGATGTAGCATTTTCTTTTGAGTATATGATGAGGCATCCACACCAGTGGGTAAACCTTAACATGATAGAGGAAGTTCGAGTTATAAGTGACTATACAGTAGAAATAGAGTTGAAAGAAATTTATGCCCCATTTATAACAGATGTTGCTGGCAATGTACCTATTATGCCTAAACATATATGGGAAACTATAGATGATCCCCAAAAATTTAATACAGACAAAGCTGTAATTGGTTCTGGTCCCTTTAAACTATCCCATTATGATAAAGATGTGGGAAACTACATATTTGTAGCAAATGAAGATTATTTTTTAGGCAAGCCTGTTATTGACCAATTAATTATGAGGGAAAACAATCAATCGGCTTTAGCATTAAAAAATGGTGAATTAGACGCTGCACAAAGAATAAGCTATGGAGAAGCTATGGGATTAAAGGAAGAAGGGGATTTTCAAGTAATAGAGGGTCCTGGTCTATGGGTGTTTAGAATGTATTTCAATTTTGACATACCAGAATTTAACGATAGTCAAGTCAGACAGGCAATTTATTATGCAATAAACAGGAGAGAGTTAGTAGAAAAGGCTACAAGGAATTCAGGTATAGTCGGCAACCCTGGTCATATTCATCCAGACTCTGAGTGGTATTATGATGAAGTAAAAAATTATAATTATGATATACAAAAGGCAAAGGAGTTATTGGCACAATCAGGGATGGTAAAGGATAACACTCCTTTACAGTATGAAATGTTAGTAACCGATGATAGAGTTGATGAAGCAGAAATGATAAAGAAATATTTATCCGATATAGGTATAGAAATAAATGTTAAAGCTATGGATCAAAGAAGTGTAGACACTCTTATTGCTGAGGGTAAATTTCAATTGGCTCTAAATGGGCATGGCTCCTTTGGCGGTGACCCTGTCCTGCTGGCAAGGTTTGTTAGTAGGGATGCAAACATAGGATCTACACCTCAAATAACCTCTCAGGGAGGAAAAACCTGGAGTAATATTGAATTTGACCAATTGTTCCAGCAACAATTAAGAGAGGTAGATCAAAACACAAGATATAAAACTGTAGCAAAACTACAAGAAATTATTGCAGAGGAGCTACCTACCCTAACCCTATATTACCGTAAAATTACATTTGCCTATGATCCCGAAAAACTGAATGGTTGGTTCTATACTAAGGATGGGGTTGCCATTGCAGTACCAACCACACAAAATAAGCTTGTATACATAAATGGAACATGGGGAACAAAATAATATCTGCAAATGAGTTGATGTAATGAAAAGAAATAAAATGGGCTATATATTGAGACAAGTAGTAAATAGCATAATGTTGTTCATCCTCCTTGTTATAATGTCTTTCATTTTACCCAGACTTATACCAGGGAATCCTATTTCCATTTTTCAAGAAGATGTTCATATCTTTAATACAGTTTTACCAGAAGACACCTTCAATAGGTTTCAAGAGTACTATGCCCCTCATCTATCTCTTAGGGAACAATTCATAATTTACATTAAAAATATCACTAGTTTTGATTTAGGATATTCCTTTTATTATGGATATCCTGTTGTGGAATTAATAAACGGAAGGATAGGATGGACATTAATTCTTTCTATAATGTCCATTCTTATTGCTTCTTTTATTGCTATTCCTATGGGGATAAAATCTGCATTAAGTAGTAAGTCTATAACTGACAAAATGCTGATGTATTGCAATGTTTTATTACAAGGTATACCTATTTTTTTAGTGGCATTGCTAATACAAAGATTTTTCGCCTATAAATTACAATTGTTTCCTTCTCAGGGAGCCTATAGTCTACGCCTCAATCCTACAGTACCTATCTTTATCATGGATGCTATGTATCATATGATACTGCCCTTGTTAACAAGTACAATTGCTTTGATACCATCGAATTATTTATTAACCAGAAATGTTGTAATGAGAATCAAAGAAGAGCCCTATGTAAAACTAGCTTATTATAATAATGTTCATGAAGCTTCAATAAAATATCATTATATTTTTAAAAATAGTTTACCTGAGATAATAAGTAAATTAAACATTCATTTTGTATATGCGGTGGCGGGAACCCTCTTCGTTGAGATGATTTTTAATTATCCTGGTATTGGTGGTTTATTAAGAATAGCAGTTTCTTCTAGAGATTATCCTCTAATACAAGGAATATTCCTATATGTGGCAATTTACGCAATTGTTATTAATATAATATTTGAATGGATTTTATATGAAGTAAGTCCGAGGTTAAAACTATGAAACTATATGAAAAGCTGGAAAACAAGAAAACAATCACTTATATTTTAGGATTCATAATTATACTAGGTATTGTTGCACCCTATATTACCCCTTATGATTCAAATGATTTTAGCTTTCAACCGCTCCAAACCCCAAGTAGACAACATCTATTGGGCACCAATTACATGGGGCAGGACATATTTTCTGGATTATTAATAGGATTCCGTGTCAGTGTAGGCATTGCGTTATCTAGTGCTTTAATATCAACACTGTTTGGAACCTTTCTAGCCGTAGTATGTGCCTATTATGAAGGAATAGTGGAGGCTGTCATCATAAAAATCACAGAGCTTTTTTTAATTTTACCAGAAATAATCATGATTATGATATTTGCTGCCTTTACTAGGCCGGGGGTAAGTAATATTATCTTTGTTATTTCTTTTTTTTCATGGAGTCGTGTAACAAGAATTATCCGTTTCAAGGCAAAAATTGCTATGAGATATGATGCTATACAATATGCTCTGCTACTAAAGGGAGGTATATTTCATATCTTTATTAAGCTGTGGAAGCATATTTATCCTTCAGTGGCTACAATGTTTATAATACAGTGTAGTAAAGCAATAATGTATGAAGCAAATCTAGCATTTTTAGGGATTGGTGATCCAACTATTAAATCATGGGGAAGGATTATACGACAAGCTATAGATTATGAGGAGATTTTTTTACAGCATAGGTATGTATGGTGGTTGCTGCCTCCTGCCTTCTGTATAGTTACATTTATACTACTATTATCTATGTTATCCTTCAATGTAGAGGATAAATACTTATAAAGGAGAGATATCAAGTGTCAGTATTGGAAGTGAAGGGCCTTACCATATCCTATAAAGCAGATACGACATGCTATAGATATCCAGAGTTAAAACTAAATGAAGGTGAATGCTTAGTTATTATGGGAAAAACCGGTACTGGAAAAACAACATTATTAAATGCCCTATTTGGGTTAGCGTTTCCTGGTAACATTATATATGAGAAGGCTAATCTACTTGGGGATGATATTGTAAAGGCTAAAAAAAATATGTACAATTTTATATCCTATATGCCACAATTTTCACAAAGTGCACTTAATCCTTGTCTTACCATCAGAAGACATATTGAGGATGTTGAGAAAAGCTGTCCATCCCCAACCAATAATAACTATATTCAGATGTTAGAAGAATTGAAGCTAGAGGCGGATGTTTTAGATAAATTTCCTCATCAGTTAAGTGGTGGGATGAAGCAAAGAATTGTAATGCTATTAGCTTTATTAAAAAAGCCAAAGCTCCTGGTCTTGGATGAACCCTCTACTGCTATTGATGCCATTACATTAAAAATAATACTAAATATGCTACAGGAAAAGAAAAAGGAAGGTATTGCAATGCTAATGGTTTCCCATGACTTAGGATTTGTTGTTCACCTAGCGGATAATATATTGAAATTAGATGAAGGAGATCATCATGAAGGAATTATTAAAGGTTGCTGATATCTCTAAAAGCTTTTATATAAGACAAGAAAAACAAATATTGAAAAATGTAAATATGTCTTTGTTCGAGGGAATTGCCACAGGCCTATTAGGAGAAACTGGAAGTGGAAAAACTACACTTGCAAGGCTTATTGTAGGGTTGGAAACACCCAATAGAGGAGAAATCCTTTTTAAGAATAAGAAAATGCCTAATTTAAGAAGGAGGAAATTTTCAGATTGTGTAGATATTCAATACATTTTTCAAGATCCATATAGTGCCCTTGAAAGTGAAGCTACTGTTGAAGAGGTGCTTATTGAACCCTTAAAATTATGTAAAAAATACAATTTTTCATCAGTACTTACTCCCGACAAGGCATTAGAGGTAGTGGGTATTAAAAATTATTCTCAGTGGTATCATAGAAGGGTGCATACTTTAAGTGGAGGTCAACGACAAAAGATATGCATTGCAAGAGCTATTATTCCAAGGCCAAGACTGCTGATTGCAGATGAGAGCACATCGATGTTAGACGATGAATCTTCTGATGAGATACTAGAAATTATAGGAAAGATAAAAAAACAATTTAATATGGCACTATTAATTATCACCCATCAGTTAAAAATCATAGAAAGAATATGTGATAGGATTTACATATTGCATAATGGAGAGATTATTGAACAGGGTAAAGCTGAGACAGTATTGAATTTTCCAGAAGAGGTGTATACGAAGCAGCTATTAGAATGTATGAATTTATTTCGGGGGGTAAAAAATGAATAGAACTTTAGAAGTTAACCTAAGTACGGGAGAAATAAAAAGTCATAAATCTACAAAGATAAGTCTAAATAGGATTGGCAGGGGCTTGGCTACTTCCCTTGTAATGGAAAAAGTAGATTGTAGTGCAGACTACTTTGATGAGACCAACTGTATTGTTATAACACCAGGATTTTTAACTGGTACACAGGCACCAACCACAGGTAGACTTACAATTGCAGCAAAGGGAGGAAAAACTCATGGCATTAAAAGTATAAATATTGCTGGACCCATATCTCAAAAGATGGCATCTTTAGGAATTGAAGCAATAATAATAACTGGAATCAACAAAGCTGAGGCACCTGCGATCCTACATATTACAGAGGATAATATAGAAATAAATTACATAAAAGAGCTAAAGTACAAATCAGTAGAAGAGACCATTGATTATTTAGTACATGCATGGGGACAAGACACCTCTATCTTAGGAATAGGTCCTGCTGGTGAGCATGTAATGGCTATTGCAAGTGTTTTTAGCACTTATCCTAATGGGTATCCCAAGTATTACTGTACTAGAGGAAAGATGGGAGACTTATTTGGCTATAAGGGATTAAAAGCTGTTGCTGTAACAACAAAGAAGCATTTTAACTCTTCTATTTTTAACGAAGAAGAATTTAGACATCTTTCTAAGGAATTGTCAAAAATAATTATTAATCACCCTGTTTGTGGGGGAGCCCTGCCGGCTTATGGTTCGATTACCCTCATAAAAATGATGAAGGATAAAGAAGGTTTTTTAAAGGAGCTACAACAACAAACTCATGAAATTAAAAAGAATACCAATAATGACTTTCCTAAAAAAACAAACATAAAGATTAATAAAAACTGTGCCCCAAATTGTGTGATTGGATGCTTAAATAGGCATAGAAGTGATGAAAAAAGTATTGCTTATAGTTCTCCTGCAGAGAGTGAGGCTTTGGCTGCCTGTCAAGCTTTGTTTGAAATTACCGACCATCAATTTGTAAGTAGACTCAACAAAAAATGTTTTGATTTAGGGCTTGATACAATTGAGTTTTTGTTTAGCTGTAGTATGCTTTTAAAGGGCTTATCAGAAGAGCCAACTAAGGAAAAATTGATGGAGCTGTTAGAAGAAATTGAAAGGCTGACACCCCTTGGTAGGATTGCTGCCAGTACAACAAAGGGAATATATCCTCTTTTTTCAGAGCTTAGGGAACTTGAAAAGATGGTTACAGTAGCAGCTGCTACAGAAGAATCAAATTTCAATATATCTATTACTAAAAAATTAAAAGAATGTGAAGATATAAGGGACCTCCAATACCTATATGGCTGTATGACGGCTATGGGGAACTTAGGAATCTGCTTATTTGCTACCTTTGCTATACTAGATAGTGATGAAGGCTTGGAGTTATTGGCTAAGCTTATAGGTGCAAAAACAGGCGAGAATGTATTTCCTCAAGAAATAATTAATTCCGCCTTAGATAATTTGAGACAGGAAAAGGATTATGATGGTAGAGCTAAAGGCTCGGATTTCTCCAATAGCATTCCAGAGTTTGTAAAGGTATTATACCGTTACTTTGGGAAAGAGGTACAATCTTAAATAAAAAAAGTTCAAAAACTGTATAAATTATTTAAAGTATTTAAGGGTGATAATGAAACAGTTAGTGAAAACCTTTTTGATCATAACAAAACTCCTCTTTGGTAATTATTTTCATGATTATCAGAGGGGAGAATTTTTCTTACATATATAAAATATTTTCTGCACATATCCCATAATATTTCTTTTTAGCTGAGCATATTATTCACTTTATAATTTTTATTATTTATCCTTAGGTCTTTACTTAATAGTGTATCTTTAGTTTCCCTTTGAGAATAATGTTTTTTTATTAAATAAAATGCTTTTTTTCTATTATTTAATTTAATAAGCTCCAATGATATAGTATTATTAACTATAGTTCCATGATTTGTGTTTGTATTAATCTCAATGCCTAAGTTCTCATAGGGTACTTCTAAATAATCAACCATAGGAGTAATTTAACTCTTTATTTAGAATCTAAAAAATAGTTGCCAAGAAGGAGATAGGGATTAGAAGGCAAAAGACCCCCCAATTATTCTCAAGAGGGATAAATTTGAATCGCAGGAGTTATAAATATTTCAAAAGAAAGGAAATGTGATAAAATCATGGAGGGAACTAAAAAAAGTAATATTAAAATAGGGTCTATTGTAATGGTGGTACAAAAGCAGGATCAGAGTAGCGGTAAGCTCACAGAAGGTATAGTTAAGAGGATTCTTACCAAATCACCAGAGCATCATCATGGTATCAAGGTTATGCTTGAGAGTGGGATTGTAGGTAGGGTAAAAGCTATAAAGCAAGAAAAGTACTAAGGTATAGAAAATTTTTATTGTGAAGGATAAGGAGTAATTGATGAAACTTATATTTCAGTATGAAATATGGCAGAAAAAAATCATTCTAAAAGATACTGGGATGTTGTAGCCAGCATACTACCTGATTATGAAAAAAGAAAGCTATGGCTGAGGAATAATGGGATGCAGATGAAACTGTAACATGTTTATTTGCCTATGCCCTTCAAAGGTATAGGCGTCAGGGACTATAATAGATATACTATCAATAAAAGACATTATAGGGAAGATTTGTTAGCTAGATCAGGGGGTGGAAGAATGAATAAAAAGCATGTAAAATGGCTGTATGGTGAATTACCACAATTAATTAAGCAAGGAGTTTTAAGCTCTGAAGAGGCTAAACGAATTACCGATTATTATGGAGAGAGCCACGAGAAAGGTAAGCAAAACCTAGTGTTTTCAATATTTGGAACCTTAGGTGCAATATCAATTGCATTAGGGATAATATTGCTTCTAGCATTTAACTGGTCTGATTTATCAAGGTCAGCAAGAACTGTTTTATCATTTTTACCTCTTTTAATTGGACAATTTCTTTCAGGTTGGGTTATTATAAACAGAAAAGAGTCACTAGGCTGGTGTGAAGGTGCCTCATCCTTCCTAATGATTGCAATTGGTTCGTCTATATCTTTAATAAGTCAGACCTATCACATTGCAGGGGATTTTAAAAGTTTTCTATTAGTATGGATGCTATTATCTATTCCATTGGTTTATTTGTTTAAGGCATCAGTTCCTTCCATTTTATATATGATAGGAATTACAGTATGGGCAACAGCATCCCAATTTGCTGGAGGTAATGGAGTATTGTTTTGGGGATTAATTTTACTTGTATTACCCCATATAGTACTTAATATAAGAGAGGGTCTTCACACAAGTCGAAGTGTTTTTTTACTCTGGTCAATAGCTATAATATTATGTATAGCCCTAGGAATCACCCTTGAGAAGATTGTGCCTGGACTATGGATAATAACCTATGCAGGATATTTTGCAACACTATACCTACTAGGCAAAATGTTTTATGACGATGATATAGGGTTTTGGCAAAAACCTTTTAGTGTTGTAGGAGGCGGAGGAATTCTAGTCATGTCCTATCTTTTAACTTATGTTGAATTTTGGGAAAATATAGGCTGGAATAGTTATCGCAATAGATATGATTTTAGTAGATTTGCAGGAATCTTTGATTATGTGATATGTGGAGGTTTCCTACTGTCATCCCTATACCTTTTTGTTATATTCTTAAAAAAGAAAGAAAAGAATTCTTTAGCCTTCGGAGCTATGTCAGTGATAGCCTCTATAGGATATTTTCTTGCTGCATCGGTCAATCCATATATAGGTGTAATTATTTTTAATTTATATTTATTAGGTGTGGGCATTATTACTACAGTATATGGTATTAATAAATGCAGGATGGGTATAACCAATGGAGGTATGATCATTACAAGTTTACTAATATTTCTAAGATTTTTTGACAGTAATCTTGGTTTTATTTTAAGGGGAACGCTGTTTATTCTTATTGGTGTAGGTTTTCTTGTTTCTAATAGGTTGTTGATTAAAAGGCAAAGGGGGATGAGCAATGGGTAAAAGACATTTAGTTGTTTTATTTATTATCCTTGTAATAATCCAATTGGCTGTACCCCTTAACATGATAATTCAAAGAGAGATTACCTTAAGTAAAGGAAATGTTCACAACTTTAAAATGACCCTTATAGATCCCTATGATCCCTTTAGAGGACGTTATGTAGACATTGTTGTAGAGAATAACTTTGTAATCATAGAGAAGAATGAAGAGTATGGTAGGGGTGAAGTAGTATATATAACATTAAAAAAAGATAAAGATGGGTATACTGCTTTTAAGAAAGTCTACAGAGAAGCTCCTCATAATGAAGAGTATATTAAAACAAAGATAACCTATGTAGATACATGGAGTCAAGAGGAGCCTAAAGCATATTTTCAAATACCTTTTGATAGGTATTATATGGAAGAAAAGGCTGCACCTATAGCAGAACAAAAAGTTTTAGAGCATCTTCAAAAAAATGAAGAGAATGTATATGTAGCTGTTAGAATAAGAAAAGGAATGGCAGTAATAGAAAGCTTATTTGTAGGTGAACGAACAATAGAAGAAATGGTAAAGACAAGGGACAATTAAAATACTAAAAATATGGAGGGTTATAAATGATTAAAGCTTATATGGTAGGAATTACAACCCATTATGAGGGTGAAGATATAGAAATAAGATACAGTATCTATAATGATGAAAAGCTCCTATGTAAAAAATCCTTTTTTAAAGAATATAAAAAGCCAGCGATTGTAGGGCAAGTTGCACTGATAACGGTACTGCAGGAGTTAGAGGATTTTGTGGATGATGAGATAATGATTGTTATTAATGACCCTGCTTTAAATGAGCAGGTCAAAGGAACGTCAACTACAAGAAACAGAGATGTATTAAAAATGGCTAGATTAGTTAAGGAAGAATTAGGTAAATTTAAAAATCCCATTATTATAAAGGATGTAAGTGGAGATAGTGTAGAATTAGCGAAATGGAATGAGGAGTTGAAGTAAAGAAGCTTAATAGATGAAGTAATAAAGCTGGTAGAAGAGCTAGAGGATCTAAGTGAAAAGCAGCAGGGTATTAAAACCTTTCTTGAAAAATCCTAGAGCACCTTTTGCTAAATGATAAAATTCGGCTACGATTCAGTAGGAGAAAAAACTCTCCCTGAATTGTAGCCGAATTTATTTTGAGGATATATTAGGTTATTTTATATTGTTTGCAAAAAAAATGAAGGAAATAAATAACATATATAGAAATTTAAAGTAACAAATAAGGGGTTTAAGAAATGTTATACTAACAAACTTCATTATAATGAATAGGAGAAAATAGAATGAAATTAATAGGAAAGATTGGCATGTCTCTAATAGTAGTAACTCTTTTGGTTTTATTAATTAGGATTGTTTTTAATACAACAGCTTTAAAAAACAAGTCATTGGTTACTGAAATGTATAATGAAGAAATTAAGGATAATAAAGAGATAGAAAATAAAGATAAAAATAGCAATGGCGACACTGATCATATCAACAGCGGATTTAATAGTGATGATAGGAATACTGACTTCACGCCAATTTTTAAAAGGGAGGATCTATCACAAGAGATCATTAATAAAATCAATGGCGTATCTTGGCGAGAAGAGGCGCCTATAGGGTTAGAGGATCTATCCTATTTAACTGTGACTTATTGGGATTTTGATGGACAACAACAAAAAGGAGAGCTTATCGTTCATAGAAAGATTGCTGAAGAAGTAGTTGACATATTTGAAGAATTGTATGAAGAAAGGTTTCCTATTGCTAAGGTAAGATTAATTGATGAGTATGATGCAGATGATAACCGTTCCATGGAAGACAACAATACATACGGTTTTTGCTTTAGAGTAATAGAGGGAACCCAAAACATATCAAAACATGGATATGGCGTAGCGATTGACATAAACCCTATACAGAATCCCTATATTCGAGGAGACATAGTTCTACCGTTGGCGGGTAAAGACTACGTTAATAGAGAAGATGTTGGAAAAGGTATGATAATTAAAGGAGATCCATGCTATAATGCATTCATTAGTAGAGGATGGACATGGGGTGGTGAGTGGAAAACAATCAAGGATTACCATCATTTTCAAAAACAAGTTGATTTGAATTAGCAACGTAGTTGACAAGTCTTAACTCCTAAGGAAGAATAAATTGAAGTGAAGTGCACCCTTGAAGGTGATATGCTCCCTATTAGGTAGACAGATTAAAAAATAAAATCTGTTTATCTAAGGGGAGTATATTTATGTGCAAAAGAAAAAGTTATTCAGCTGATGAGAAATACGAAATTCTAAAATCATACGATGATGGATTGATGACTAGAAATGAGATTCTTTCAAAATTTGGAGTCCACAACAGGACCATTCAAGATTGGCGATATATGTTTAATACTTATGGAATAGAAGGGTTAAAAGCATCAAAAACATGGAATAGGTATTCGCAAGAATTAAAGGAAAGC
>NZ_FNFP01000007.1 GCF_900100845.1 Natronincola ferrireducens
GTTTTGTAATTCGTACTAAGTCCATTGGGGTCAACCCTAAAAGGATAAAACGCTTTAAGGATAAAGTGAGAAGAATTACAAGGCGAAACTCAGGAAGAGAACTTGAAAGTATTATTAAAGAACTAAATCCAATACTTAGGGGATGGATGAATTATTATCGCGTAGCAAACATTAAAAGTTTTACAAAAGATTTCATGCAGTGGCTACGAAGAAGACTTAGAATGGTAAAGATGAAGCAATGGAAGACCTATAAGGCAATGCATAAAGAAATGAGAAAGCTAGGAATTAAAGGAAATGGTCTAAGAATGGCTGTAACAAAGTGGAAGAACTCGAATGTTCATATAATCCACCAGATACTACCTAACAAATACTTTGACGACTTAGATCTCATTGATATTCATAAATACGAAGTTGGTTTGTTGTCGAATTATTATTAATTTGGTAAGAAATTTCAGGAGCCGGATACGGCAAACGTAAGTCCGGTTCTGTGAGAGCAAAGAAAACAGGACTAATTATCCTGTTTTCTAGCTACTCGATTATAACCACTAGAAAATTATATACAATACTATCCTATGGATAAATATAATTTCCGTTATTGGTTTCATAAAAGTCTTCTTATTAGATATTTCAAAGAAAGACTTTTTTATTAAGATCGAGAGGTTGTTAATAAATTGCATACACATTATGTTGTGGTGAATAATAAAATTAATTAATATACAACAGTATTGAAAAATACCTAAAAGTCAAAAAGATAAAAAAGAATGATGACTACAAAAAGGTAGAAGGAGAACATTATGAGATTGAATAATTATATTAGCTCAACGGGACTTTGCTCTAGAAGAGAAGCAGATCAGTTAATTAAACAGAAAAAGGTAAAGATAAATGGAGAAATTGCAGTACTAGGTTCCATAGTAGGTCCAAAGGATAAGGTTGAAGTAAATGGTAAGGCCTTAAAAACAAGGAAAAATGATGTATATATTGCTTTAAACAAGCCAGTAGGCATTACTTGTACAACTGAAAGACATATAAAAGGGAACATTATTGATTTTGTAAATCATCCCCAACGTATTTTTCCAATTGGTAGGCTGGATAAAGACTCCGAAGGCTTAATCCTTCTTACGAATGACGGAAGTATCGTTAACGAGATTTTAAGAGAACAGAACAATCATGAAAAGGATTATGTTGTAACCGTTGACAAACCAATTACACCTTCTTTTATAGAGGGTATGTCCAAAGGAGTGAAGATCTATAATCCTGTAAAAAAACAATACACAACCACAAAGTCTTGTAAAATAATTAAAATAAATGAAAAAACCTTTAAAATTACTCTAAGCCAAGGATTGAACCGACAGATTAGAAGAATGTGCGCACACTTTGGGTATAGAGTTATAAAGTTGAAACGCATTCGAATTATAAATATTACACTGAAGGATTTGCCAGTAGGCAAGTGGAGGAATTTAACAAGGGAAGAGGTTCAAAATATTAGAGATAAATAGAACCAATTCTCCCCCTAAGAATATATTATAGTATACTATAATGTCATAGTATATCGAAGTAAAAGAATATATTTAAAGGAGGAGATGAATTTATGTACAATATGTACCATAGCCAAACATCCTGTCCCCTTGGAACAGCACCCTATGTTATTAGAGCAGGGGATACTTTCTTTGCCATAGCCATGAGATATGGCATATCTTTAGAGGCTCTCATAGCAGCGAATCCAGGAGTCAATCCAGATAGATTGTTTATTGGACAAATAATTTGTATACCAATGAAACCACCGTCCCCACCACCAACTGCCTGTCCTCCTGGAACAATGCCATATGTTATTAGGGCCGGAGATACTTTTTATTCAATAGCTAGGAGATACAATGTATCATTAGACGCCTTGATAGCAGCAAATCCAGGAGTAGATCCAGATAGGTTGCAAATTGGTCAGGTAATCTGTATACCCGTTACACCACCGCCGCCACCACCACCGCCACCACCACCTACCCCTGTATGCCCTACTTTAAGAAGAACTAGTACTGGTCCTTCAGTACGACAACTTCAAGAACTTTTAAGAGATGCTGGATTTGACCCCGGACCTATTGACGGGATCTTCGGTCCAAGAACAGAAGAAGCAGTTAGAACTTTCCAACGAAGTAAGGGACTTACTGTGGATGGAATAGTAGGTGTGCAAACTTGGACTGCACTGGGTGTAGACTGTAGCGTAGTACCACCACCAACCTGTCCAACGGGAACAACACCCTATACCATTAGAGCTGGGGATACCTTCTTTGCACTTGCTGAAAGATTCAACACAACAGTAGACGCAATAAGAAGAGCCAACCCAGGAGTAGATCCAAATAATTTACAAATTGGTCAAGTAATTTGTATGCCGACAACCACACCGCCACCAACCTGTCCAACGGGAACAACACCCTATACCATTAGAGCTGGAGATACCTTCTTTGCACTTGCTGAAAGATTCAACACAACAGTAGACGCAATAAGAAGAGCCAACCCAGGAGTAGATCCAAATAATTTACAAATTGGTCAAGTAATTTGTATACCGACAACCACACCACCACCAACCTGTCCAACGGGAACAACACCCTATACCATTAGAGCAGGAGATACCTTCTTTGCACTTGCTGAAAGATTCAACACAACAGTAGACGCAATAAGAAGAGCCAACCCAGGAGTAGATCCAAATAATTTACAAATTGGTCAAGTAATTTGTATACCAACAGCATAAGTAAAGCAAAATAAAAAAACAAGAGTTCCTTTGATGGAACTCTTGCTTTTTATCAAGGAAGAAGTATTCTAAGGTCCTTTATCGCCAATAGTCAGGGTATCAAAACCTTAAATTCTTTGGAAAGGTCTATGGACTAGAAGGTCAGGAGTTGGAAATACGAATAAAACCAGATGTTGTTGATGATAGACTATATAATATGGTAATATATTCATGTAATAGATAGCACCTATAAAATCATATGAATAAAAAAGGAGTTGTAGTTACTGATGGAAGGGGTTTTGCAAAGGGTAAAGGATTATATAGAAACGTTGCCGATAGAATTAGAAGTAATAGAATTTCAAGAAGGAACTACTAAAACAGCAGCAATGGCAGCAGAGCAGTTGGGTGTAACCGTGGGTCAAATAGCAAAATCTATTTTATTTCTGGCTCAGGGAGAGCCTGCTTTGGTGGTTACCAGTGGAGACATAAAGGTTAATGCAAGTGCATTAAAAAAGGTTTTAGGAGCTAAGCCTAAATTGGCAAAGCAAGAAGAATGTATTGCAATAACAGGGTTTCCACCGGGAGGCGTATGTCCCTTTGCTTTAAAAACTTCTATAAGAATATTAATTGATAAAAGCATGGAGCGTTTTGAAGTGGTTTATGCAGCTGCTGGCACTGCTAATACCGCTGTGCCTATTACAGTAGAGGAGCTTTTGATGGTTACCCAAGGAGAACTGGTGGATGTATGCAAGGAATAGATGGTCGACTAAAATAGACACCTTTTAATTCAAATCGATATTAAGGCTGTCTGCTCCAACAGGGATGACTAGATATTTATAGTCATCCCTGTTTTTAGTTCGTTAACATTACTCATGTTTTGTTTGAAATAATGATACGCATCTTTTCCCGTACAATGGCATGTATAGTATTCCTTAGTACCATTAGCATTTAAAGTTTTTGCTAACATTTCTAAAAAATCTTCAGTTTCTAAACTTTTCTTTTTCATCCCCATTAAGTGGAATCCACCTATGACAGTTTTGATATTAGTATTTGTCAGCTCCTTAGCTCTATTGATTATATTAGTTATGCCCCTATGGGCACACCCACATAGCAAATTATAGGAATCATTTTCCTTAATCAAAAGATTTATTTCATGCTTGAAATCATCGGATACAATGTTACCACTTCCATCTTTTTTATATAATTTTTTATTTGCTAAGGACAAAAGACTATTTTCAATAATATCATTGAACAAAATTAATTCGTCATTAATTTTTAACATTCCATCAATTTCTACAAGTCTTTCGTTGTTACTTAACTCCCTCTTTAATCCTATGTTATATTTAATAAATCCAAATAACTTTGTAATATGGTTATCAAAAGCTTCCCTTCCTATATAGATTTTTGCCTTATCATTAATCTTTAGAAAGTCCTCTAATCCACCCCCATGGTCATAATGACCATGGGATATTATTGCTATATCAACTTCTTCTAGATTTACACCTAGTTTTTTGGCATTATCTACAAAGTAGTGATTTGGGCCTGTATCAAACAGTATTTTATGCCTTATTGTTTCAATATATAGAGAGAGACCATGTTTGCACTTATAATTCTTTGAAATAGTACTATTTTCTAATAAGGTTATTATTTTCATTTTTACCCTCCTCGTATAATATTCGATAAGTTTCTTTAATCTCCTTTGAATAAGTTATGAGTTTTTAGCAAAAAACTAAATTGAATTTTAAATATTTATATAATAAAAAAAGAAGAATAATATAAATTTACTTATAGATAAAAGGGTGGGCGCTATAAAGTTAGCCTACATTAATTGTTAAAAATACTACCAAAGGGAGGGGTAATAAATGAATAATATCGTAGTAATAGGTAGTTTGAATATGGACATGGTAGTTAAGGTTGACCAAATTCCTAAGGTTGGAGAAACTGTGTTGGGGGGAGCCTTTAAAACAATACCTGGTGGGAAAGGTGCCAATCAAGCAGTGGCTGCTGCCAGATTAAATGGCAATGTTTCTATGATAGGTAGAGTTGGTAGGGATGTATTTGGAGAGGAACTGCTAAAAAACCTGCAACAAGAAAACATTAACACCCAAGGTGTTACCCAAGATGATGAGGAAACTACGGGTATCGCTATGATTAATGTTGATAAAAAAGGCAATAATAATATCGTTGTAGCACCTGGGGCCAACTATAAGTGTATTCCACAAGACATAGATGCCTTTGAAAATATTGTTGCAACTGCTAAGGTAATGGTTTTACAGATGGAAATACCTATGGAGACCATTGAATATGGGATAAAGCTGGCTAAGAAATATAATATTAAGGTTATATTAAATCCAGCTCCAGCAGTAGCGATTAAAAAGGATATTTTAGAGGATATATATTTGCTCACTCCCAATGAAACTGAGCTAGAGGTACTTACAGGATTAAAGGTAAGTAATGAAGAGGAAACAAAAACAGCTGCCATGGAATTAATAAAGATGGGGGTTAAAAGAGTTATTGTTACCCTAGGAGATAAAGGGGTAATGCTGGTTGAAAAAGATGAAGAACAAGTAATAAAGGGTTATAAAGTAAAAGCGGTGGATACCACTGCTGCAGGAGACTCCTTTACAGGAGCTTTAGCCGTATCTTTGGCTGAAGGTAAGGATTTAAAAGAGGCCATTCTCTTTGCAAATGCTGTGGCCGCCCTATCTGTTACAAGAGAGGGGGCCCAGACTTCTTTGCCAAACTTAGAGGAAGTAAAGACTTTTATAAAGGAGAGAAAATAAGATGAAAAAAACACAGCTTATTCATTCAGAGATTTCAGCGGTTATTGCTGAAATGGGACATACAGATATGTTGGTAATAGCTGATGGTGGACTTCCTATACCAAAAGGAGTAAAAAAAATTGACATAGCCCTTACAGCAGGGATACCCAGTTTTTTAGACACCCTCTATACTATATTATCAGAACTAAAAGTTGAAGAAATTGTAATAGCTAAAGAAATGCTGGAAATAAGTCCCCATTTATATGAAAAAATAAAAGCATTAGTTAATGAAGAAGTAAAGATATCAAAAGTAAGCCATGAAGCTTTTAAAGGCCTAACAATTGATGCAAAGACTATAATAAGAACCGGGGAATTCACTCCCTATGCCAATATTATATTAAAATCTGGTGTAGTCTTTTAAATTAAGAAAGGGTGAGATGATGGATCAACCTATATTAGAAATGCATGATATCCTCAAGGTATTTCCAGGAGTAAAGGCACTCGAGGGTGTTCATCTAAAAATATATTCTGGTCAAGTAATGGCTTTAATTGGAGAAAATGGTGCAGGTAAATCTACCCTTATGAAAATTCTCAGTGGGGTTTATAAAAAAGATGGTGGAGAGATCTATTATAAAGGGGAAAGGATTGATATCAAAGATCCTAAGCATGCCCAACAATTAGCCATTGCCATCATTCATCAAGAGTTAAACTTAATTCCCCATTTAAGTGTTGCAGAAAATATATTTTTAGGAAGAGAATATATTCATTCTATTACAAAGAAGATTGATTGGAAAAAAATGCATGAAGAGAGTAGGAAATTACTAGATGCATTAAATATAGATGTAAAATCTACAACATTAGTAGAAGAACTAAGTATAGGAAAACAGCAGATGATAGAAATAGCAAAAGCGCTTTCTCTTAACGCTGAAATCATTATTATGGATGAACCTACAGATGCCCTAACTACAAAGGAGACAGAAAGTCTTTTTAATGCAATTAACAAATTAAAGCTAGAAGGAAAAGCCATCATTTATATATCCCATAGAATGGAAGAAATTTTCGAAATTTGTGATTACTACACGGTATTGAGGGATGGAAAATATGTTAGCAGTGATTTGATAGAAAATACTGATGAAGAAGGCATTATACAGATGATGGTAGGGAGAAAACTTGAGGATAAGTTTCCAAGAATAATTAACCAAGCAGGAACTGAAATTTTAAAGGTTATTAATATAAATAATGAATTTGTTAAGGATATAAGCTTTTCATTGAAAAAAGGAGAAGTTTTAGGAATTGCAGGACTTATGGGGGCTGGAAGAACAGAACTGGCAAAAACCATATTTGGTGCTATTAAAATGAGTTCTGGCGAAATGTATATTGATAATCACCCGTTAAAAATTAAACATCCAAAGGATGCTATTGATGCAGGTATTGCATATACATCTGAAAATAGAAAGGAAGAAGGTTTGATTCTTGAGCTTTCTGTTAAGGATAACATGACACTATCTTCTTTAAAGGAATTATTAGGAGTAATAGGGAGAATAGATGGCAAAAAAGAAAAGGGATATGTAAAGGAATATGTAGAAAAAATGCAAATCAAAACCCCTGGAATCCATCAAATTATTAAGAATTTAAGTGGAGGAAATCAGCAAAAAGTTGTTTTATCTAAGTGGATGATGACGAATCCAAAAGTTTTGATACTAGATGAACCCACTAGAGGAGTTGATGTGGGTGCAAAAACAGAAATATATCGCCTTATTAATGAATTAAAGAAAAAGGATGTAGGGATTATTGTCATTTCATCGGAGCTACCAGAGCTTTTAGGAATCACCGATAGAATTGTTGTAATGTATCAAGGAAGAATAACTGGTGAATTTGATCGAGATGAAGCTACCCAAGAAAGAATTATGAAATGTGCAGTGGGAAACTAGGAGGTTATCTATGAAAAAAGATGATTTACTGAATAAAGAATTCATTTATAAATTTAGGTCACTAATTGGTTTGCTAATCCTTGTTATCATATTATCATTACTATCACCAAGATTTCTAACATTTTCCAACCTGACAAATGTTTTAAGACAAACGTCGTTAAATGCTATTATTGCAGTAGGTATGACATTTGTTATTCTTACAGGTGGTATCGATTTATCGGTTGGCTCCATATTGGCGTTGTCTAGTGCTGTAACAGCTGGATTATTGGTGGAAGGATATTCTGTTGTTATAGCAGTATTGATAGGTCTTATTATAGGAGGTGTGATTGGGGCTTTTAATGGCATTGTTATAACAAGAGGTAAGATTCCTCCATTTATTACAACCTTAGCGGTTATGACACTAGTTAGGGGTGCTACTCTAGTCTATACTGGAGGACAGCCTATTACAGGATTAGGAACTGTCTTTAGAAAAATTGGAACAGGATATATTCCTTTTATCAATATTCCTGTACCAGTAATTGTTATGCTTTTTATATTTCTAATAGCCTACTACACTCTTTCCCAAACAAGATTTGGAAGATATGTTTATGCATTGGGAGGCAATGAGGAAGCTGCGAGACTTTCGGGTATCAATACCAACAGAGTAAAGACAATGGTTTATTCTATTAGTGGTATGTTAGCGGCATTAAGTGGAATTATCTTAACTTCACGCTTGAATTCAGCTCAACCAACTGCAGGAGAAGGCTACGAACTAGATGCTATTGCTGCTGTAGTTTTGGGGGGTAGTAGCTTGTCAGGAGGCAAAGGGAGTATAGGTGGAACCCTTATTGGTGCCCTTATTATAGGGATACTAAATAATGGTTTAAATCTATTGGATGTTTCGCCATTTTATCAGCTGATGGCTAAAGGTGCAGTAATTCTTTTAGCTGTTCTGCTGGATAAAAATAAATAATTTAAGGGGAGGATTTAGCATGAAAAAAGCATTAGTATTTGTATTGGTAGCGGTTGTTGTCATGTCTCTTTTGGTCGGCTGTGGTACACAAGCTCCACAAGAGGAAGGTACAGAAAAAATAGGCTTAGTTGTTTCTACTTTAAATAATCCCTTCTTTGTAACATTAAGGGATGGAGCTCAGGCAAAGGCAGATGAGCTGGGTTATGAGCTAATCGTTCTTGACTCACAAAACGATGCTGCAAGGGAATTAGCAAATGTAGAGGATTTAGTTCAAAGGGGAGTAAAGGTTATCTTAATTAATCCAACCGATAGTGATGCAGTTGGTAATGCAATTATGGTAGCAAATGATGCAAATATCCCCATTATTACTCTGGACAGGGGAGCCAATGAAGGAGAAGTAGTAAGTCATATTGCTTCTGATAATGTAGGGGGAGGAAAAATAGCAGGAGAGTATATTGTTGAACAGATAGGTGGAACTGGCAAAGTAGTTGAGCTTGAGGGGATTCCTGGTACATCGGCAGCAAGAGATAGAGGTAAAGGTTTTAATGATGCTGTAGGTGAAGCTAATGATATAGAAGTAGTTGCAAGACAGGCAGCTGATTTCGATAGAACAAAAGGCTTAAATGTAATGGAAAACATTATCCAAGCTCAGGAAGAAATTGCTGCAGTATTTGCCCATAATGATGAAATGGCCTTAGGTGCTATTGAAGCATTGGGGGCAGCGGGAAGAGACAATGTTATAGTAGTTGGCTTTGATGCCACCGATGATGCAGTTAATGCAGTAAATGAAGGAAAGATGGCAGCTACTGTTGCACAACAGCCAGATAGAATAGGTGCATTAGGGATAGAAAGCGCTGCTAAAGTAATGACAGGGGAACGTATAGAAGCCAATATTCCAGTTGAGCTTAGGCTCGTAACTAAATAACAACGTAGCTTCTCAGCTATAATAAGTCCCAAGGAAAAGTATAACTACTCCTTGGGATTTTCATATTTTAATAGACATCTGTTAACACAGCCTTCTAATTAAAATATATAGGCTTGAAGATGAGCTAATAATTTCTACTTCTTCTATTCAATTGATAAGCTACCATATAGTAGGATAAAAGTATGCTGATCGTTAATAAAAGAATAATTAATTTTTAAAAACGAACATTAACATGTTTTATATTCTGTATAAATCGTATTATAACACATTTTTAAAAATAATTTAAAAAAATAGTTCGCTTTTTCCTAAAAAAGTGTTATAATAATTATATGAAAATATGTAGGTATTTGCCTAGGGAAGCTAGATCAAGCCTAAACACAGGAGGAAAAAAATGAAAAAGGACAATACTATTTATAGCATCGATGGGATTCCATCATTAGGAACTGCAATTCCATTAGGATTACAACACGTTTTAGCAATGTTTGCAGGTAATGTTACCCCCTTAATTATTATTGCCAATGCCTTGGGCTTGCCGATTGAAGAAAGAACCTTTTTAATCCAAGCGGCAATGTTTGTAGCAGGAATTACAACACTAATTCAGCTTTATCCTATTGGACCAATTGGTGCAAAATTACCGATAGTGCAAGGGACAAGCTTTGGATTTTTACCAACTTGTTTAGCGATTTCAGCTAAGTATGGTCTAGCAGGTGTTTTAGGAGCTTCTTTTATTGGAGGATTTGTGGAAATATTTTTAGGTGTTTTTCTAAAGCCCTTAAGAAAGTATTTCCCACCTGTTGTAACGGGAACGGTATTACTATCAATTGGATTATCCCTGTTGCCTACAGGGATACGATATTTTGCTGGAGGCGTAGGAACACCAGATTTTGGATCCTTTTCAAATTTACTGTTAGGTACAATTGTGCTTGCAACAATATTATTTTTTAAACAATTTACTAAAGGGATTACTAGTATGTCAGCAATATTAATTGGTTTACTAGTGGGTTATGCTGTAGCTATACCAATGGGAAAAGTAAATTTTGAAGTAGTAGGTGCAGCTGGATGGGTGGCTTTCCCAACACCTCTTAAATACGGCATGACTTTTCATATGGATGCAATTATAGCAATGCTATTGATGTACATTGTAACAGCAGTTGAAACAGTTGGAGATATCTCTGGCATTACAATTGGTGGAGCAAACCGGGAGGCCACTGATAAGGAGTTAGCCGGCGGGGTCATGGCTGATGGTCTTGGTAGTTCTATTGCTGCTATTTTCAATGTATTGCCCACTACATCCTTTAGTCAAAATGTTGGGATTGTAGCATTGACAGGAATCATGAATCGTTTTGTAGTAGCAGTAGGAGCTGTATTTTTAATTGCTGCGGGATTATTCCCCAAAGTAGGAGCAGTTGTTGCAATTATGCCCCAAAGTGTACTTGGGGGAGCAGCTATCGTTATGTTTTCTATGATAGCAATCAGTGGAATCAATTTGATTACTAAGGATTCACTAAAGGGAAAGAACAGTATTACTGTTGCTGTTGCTATGGGTCTTGGATTTGGATTGGGTTCAGTTCCAGAGGCGTTAGTCAACTTACCTGAAGCAATGAAATTAATTTTTGGAGGTTCAGGCATCGTAGTTACAGGCTTGATTGCTATATTTCTAAATATTATTTTACCTGAAGATCAGGAAGAAACAACAATTGTTTTACAGAAGAAGGTTGCATAAGGAGTATTAATTGGAAAATAACAAATAGTAATCCAGCATGAGAGGACTTGCTTCTGGTAAATCTCAGAATTGTGCTGGATTTTTTCCGTGAAAGATTATAAAATTAATAAAGATAACTCAATAAAAAGCAGACTTTTTTGGAGGAGGAATTAAAGTGTTTACAATACAGCATTATGTTCAGCCAGAAACATTGGAAGAAGCATATCAGCTTTTAATAGCTAAAAGGAATAACGTCATATTAGGGGGCTGTGCCTTTTTAAAAATGAGCAAGAAGAAAATTGGTACTGCAATTGATCTTTCAAAGTTGCAGTTGGATTTTATTCATGAAAAGGAAAATACTATTGAGATAGGAGCCATGACGACTTTTCGTTCATTAGAAACAAATCCTTGTTTAAATGAATATTTTAATGGTATTATACCTAAATCTATAAAGAATATTATAGGAGTACAATTTAGAAATATTGTTACTATAGGGGGGACTGTCTACTCACGATATGGATTTTCTGATTTGATTACAGCACTACTGGCATTGGAGGTTGATGTAGAACTGTATCATGGAGGGGTAGTTCCGTTAGAAGTATTTTTGAAGAATGGTGGGACCAAGGATATTTTGGTAAAGGTGATTGTACACAAAACCAACCAAAGTGCATCCTATCAAATGATGAGAAATTCCATTTCTGACTATCCTATCCTCGCTGTAGCTGTCTCTAAAAAGGAAGATGATTGGAAAATTGTTATTGGTGCAAGACCGAGGAGAGCAGAAATTGCTGTAGAGGCTTCTAAATATCTAACACAGAATAATATCGATGAAACAAATATAAAACAAGCTGCTAATATAGCCATGGAGGAGTTGGCCTTTGGTACAAATATGAGGGGGCAAAAAAACTACCGTGAAGCAATTATTGCTCCCCTACTAAAGAGAGGAATAGTGGAGGTTTTAAGATGAAAATAGAAGCTATTATTAATAATAAAAAAGTTCAAATGGAAGTAGCTGGAGATGAGTTTTTAGTAGATACTCTAAGACGATATGGTTATGCCAGTGTAAAAAGAGGGTGTGATACAGGGGCCTGTGGATTATGTACTGTTTGGGTGAATGGACGACCTACTCTTTCTTGTTCTACATTAGCCCCCACCGTCGATAGAAAAGAGATTACTACCATCGAAGGGCTACAGGAAGAAGCTAAGGAATTTGCTGAATTTCTAGTTAATGAAGGAGCAGACCAATGTGGCTTTTGTAGTCCTGGATTTGTTATGACAGTGCTAGCAATGAAGAGAGAACTGGAAAACCCTACAGAAGAGGAAATCCAGCACTATCTAGTAGGAAACCTTTGTCGCTGTACTGGCTATGCAGGACAACTAAGAGCCATTAAAAAGTATTTGGAGGTATAGCATGATGAAATTTGTTAATCAACCAATTAAAAAGATAGATGGAATGGATATAGCAACGGGAAAACCAGTGTATACCGATGATCTTGTTATGACCAATGCATTAATCGTAAAAATTCTTCGAAGTCCCCATGCCTTTGCTGAAATTAAATCTATTGACACCTCTAGGGCAGAAAGTTTACCAGGAGTTGAGTGCGTTTTAACCTATAAGGACGTACCAAATGTTCGATTTACTACGGCAGGACAGTCTCATCCAGAGCCGTCTCCCTATGACCGATTAATCCTTGATAAGATTCTGCGATATGTGGGGGATGAGGTGGCGATCGTTGCAGCTGTGGACGAGAAAACAGCCAATAGGGCACTGGAACTGATTAAAGTGGAGTACGAAGTGATGGAGCCGGTCTTAGATTTTGAAGAAGCCATTGGTCATTCAACAGTAATTCATCCCGAGGATAATTTACACGTTAATTTTGACATAGGTTTTAATCAGCACAAAAATATAGCATCTTCAGTAATTATTGAAACAGGAGATATTCAAGAAGCTTTTAGTGAGTGTGCTCATATTGTGGAGGAAACCTATTATACACAGGCTCAGTCCCATGCTATGATGGAGACCTATCGTGCTTTTAGTTATTTAGATCTTAATGGAAGACTTTCAGTAGTAAGTTCTACTCAAATTCCTTTTCATGTTCGAAGGATATTGGCAAGGGCACTTCAAATACCTGCTAGTAAAATAAGAGTAATCAAGCCAAGGATTGGTGGAGGATTTGGTGGAAAGCAAACCGCTTCAGTAGAGATATTTCCTGCTATTGTAACCCTTAAAACAGGAAAGCCAGCAAAGATTATTTATGACCGTAAGGAAAGCTTCAGCTGTACCACTAGTCGTCATGCAATGAGGATTAAGGTCAAGCTAGGGGCGGATAAGGATGGTAGAATTCTAGCCATTGACATGGAGGGTCTGGCTGATACTGGAGCTTATGGAGAACATGCCTCTACAGTATTTAGTGTAACAGGCTATAAAACACTTCCACTGTACAATCAGACTAAGGCAGCCCGCTATCATGGTCATGCTGTTTATACAAATAAGATGACTGCTGGAGCTTTTAGGGGTTATGGTGTGACCCAAGGAACCTTTGCTCTTGAATCTGCCGTCAATCAGTTAGCCGACAAATTGAACATGGACCCAGCCAAACTGAGGGAAATTAACATAATAAAAGAGGGAGAGAGTAATCCTGTATTAGGTCAAAAGGAGGATGGTACCCCAGTTAAGATGGAGAGCTGTGCTTTAGACCGTTGTATTAAAAAAGGTAAAGAGTTAATTAAATGGGATGAAAAATTTCCCCGTTATGAAGTAAGTGACACAAAGGTAAGAGGACTAGGTATGGCCATTACCATGCAGGGTTCTGGGATTGCAAAAATCGATACGGCTTCTGCAATCATCAAGTTAAATGATGATGGATTTTTCACCTTATCATTAGGCTCAACAGATATGGGTACAGGGAGTGATACAATCCTGGCCCAGATGGCGGCTGAGGTATTAGAAATACCATTGGATAAAATCATTGTCCACGCAGTTGATACCGACGTTTCCCCCTTTGATACAGGGTCCTATGCTTCCAGTACAACCTATGTCACAGGAAACGCTGTAATTAAAGCGGCAGAGGATATAAAGGAACAGATCATAAAATATGGTGCTAAATTTCTAAACCTATCTATAGAGAATGTAGAATTTGACGGTAATTATGTCAAGGAATTGGATGGAAATAATAGGATTTCTCTAGATGAAATCGCACAGAGGGTTATATCTGGAGAAGGGAAAAGTCAATTAATCGGTCACGGCAGCTTTGGTGGTGATACCAGCCCGGCTCCGTTTATTGCAGGATTTGCAGAGGTGGAAATAGATAAGGAAACCGGTAAAATTGACTTGATAGACTATATTGCAGTAATAGATTGTGGAACTGTAATCAATCCTAACTTAGCTACAATTCAAGCAGAGGGTGGATTAGTACAAGGGATTGGGATGGCCTTATTTGAAGACGTTGTCTATAGTAGTAAAGGTAAGCTACAAACCAATACTTTGATGCAGTATAAAATACCTTGTCGTAAGGATATCGGTAAGCTGACAGTAGAATTTGAACCTAGCTTTGAACCATCAGGACCCTTTGGAGCAAAATCTATTGGTGAAGTGGTGATTAATACACCACCTCCTGCCATTGCCCATGCGGTATATAATGCAGTAGGGGTAAATATAAGGAATTTACCAATCACCCCAGAAAAGGTTCTAATGGAGATGCTAAAAGATAAGAAATAGCAAGATAAAATAATGGAGAATAATTAGCAGGGTTTTTCTGTGCTGGTTATTCTCTGTTTTTTTCAAGCTATATAGTAGATAGAAAAGCTGTTATAGTATTTTATGTATTTTCCTTTTTTATAGTCTAAAACCTCTTGGTTGTTGTCAATACTTGAAATAGATAAAAAATAGTATTAATACCTAAAAAATTATGATTGTTGTTGCTATATAAATAACCAAAAGGAAAAAAGGAGAGAAGTGCATGGATATTATTGAAAAAAATTTACACTATTTTATTGATAAGCATAAGGAAATCTATGAAGCATACGAGAACTACGGACATAAGCTGCATGAAAAGGGAGGCCCTTTAGATGCAAAGACACGATGGTTGATTAAAGTGGCTATCTCTGCTGCATGCCAGTATGAATTTGCCCTTAGAACCCACATACGAAAGGCCTATCGTTGTGGATGTACCCTAGAAGAAATAGAACATGCTATTATGCTAGTTGCTCCCAGTGGGGGTTTCCCCAAAATGATGGAGGCTTTGTTAGTACTTAGAGATGAAAATTGGCCCCCAAATCCCCTGCCCTTTAAAAATGAAGGGTAAAAAAGATGGGATAATAATAAAATAAGAAAACTTCTAGGCAATAGATAACATACAACAGTACAAACCCAAATATCCCTAAGTTATTGGGATATTTGGGTTTTTTAGAGGCTAAAAATCTTTATCTTTAAACTACCTAAGTATAGGTTTAACACAGAAAATCTATTATAAATAAATTAAGTAAAAGTTCATTTTAAGATGAATATATTTAAAAAGGATGATATAATCAAATTATTCACACTTTTATGATTAACCAAAGCAAAACCTGTATAAATAGAGGGTCTATTACTATAAAGGCTGGAGATTTTGATAGGAAAGACCTTGAAGTAGAAGACTATAGAGTGTTTATTGGTGAAGAAGAGATGGGAGAGGTAGTATGGGAAAAGTTTTAGCAAATCATTGGAAAAAAGAAAAGCTAGAGAGCTTTATAAAAAGATGTATTTTATATGTGGTGGGATTATTTGTTTTAGCCCTAGGGGTAATATTTTCTGTAAAATCCAATCTAGGGGTAACACCAGTAACCTCTATACCCTATGTATTAAGTGTGATAGCCAATCGTGATCTAGGCTTGGTTACAACAACGATTTTTACCTTTTATGTGTTTTTACAAATCCTTATTTTAAGAGGACAGTTTCAATTAAAGCAATTGCTGCAAATTGTATGTGCCAGTATTTTTGGTATATTTGTGACATTGGCCAACAGAATATTTATATTTAATGCTCCAGCTACTTATGGGGGTCAGGTGCTCTTTCTATTAATAAGCATTGTATTGGTGGCAATTGGGCTACTGTTATATCTGGCAGCAGATATTATACCTCAACCTGCAGAAGGCTTGGTTTTAACTATAGCTCAAAAAAAGAAGATAGAATTCTCCAAGGCAAAAATTCTATTTGATATTACCTGTGTTTCTTTATCTATCTTATTGATTCTATTGACTATGGGAGAATTACAGGGGATACGAGAGGGAACTCTTATCTCTGCTATTGGTATAGGAAAGGTACTAGGAATTTTAAGCAAAAGATTTAAAAAGTATTTGATTGGCTTTTGTACAGAAAAAGAAGCTGATTTTACAAAAGTTGAATTAGAATAAATGGTAAAAATAGTATAGCTACCAATAAAAAGATACACAAGGGGTTTGACATCTTGGTGAAAAAATCTATCGGCAAACATGGTATTTTTTCCTTTGTTTGCTTTTTTTGTTTTTTGATTTAATCAAGCTCCCGTTGCTACAGTCATAGATAACAAATAGACTTACATAGATCATAAAGGGAATCTCTTGACAAAATGAAAATTTTGCAATATTGTTTAAATTTAGGAGGGGTTAGCTATGGTCATAATTGACAAAGAGAATATACTAAGAGAGGCTACATAGATAAGAGAGGAAAAATTCATATACAGAAAGTAATAAAGAAAAAAATCCTCTAAGCCAATATTTTATGTCTTAAGTAAAGGGAAAGGAATAGTTGCATACATGAAACACATAAAGAATAAAGCAAAACAAGTAGTACTGGCATCTATAGGAATAAATTTTTCAACAGGAATGATGTACACTTGGAGTTTAATAAGCAAAGAACTTACGGAACAGTTTAACTGGACAAGTAAAGAAGCATCATTACCCTATACGATTAACACCGTTTGCTTTGTGCTGGCAATGGTGGTATTTGGAAAAATTCAGGATAGTAAAGGACCAAGATTTACTGGGACTTTAGGGACTATACTAATAGGATTAGGATTTTTATTATCTGGATTTACTAAAAGCGCAACCATCATGCT
Organism: Natronincola ferrireducens; assembly: GCF_900100845.1. Taxonomy (NCBI): domain Bacteria; kingdom Bacillati; phylum Bacillota; class Clostridia; order Peptostreptococcales; family Natronincolaceae; genus Natronincola; species Natronincola ferrireducens. Next base: position 17,066 of record NZ_FNFP01000007.1, read on the forward strand.
TTTTACAATAGGATTACTAGCAGGAGCTGGCACAGGGATGATTGTAATATCAACAACACCTCCTGCGTTGAAATGGTATTCTCCTCAAATCAAAGGGAAGATTACAGGGATTTTAGCAGCTAGTGTGGGTATGTCATCTATATTTTATTCGATTTTAGGGGATTTTATGCTAAAGACATTTGGAATACCTAAGACGTTTATTTATATAGGAATAGGAGTTTTAGTGGGCACTTTAATATTAGCTCAATTGTTAGTGAACCCACCAGAAGGATTTATCCCCCAAGGAGCAGTCCATATAAAGGAATCATTTGATAAGTTGACTGACTATACCTGGAAAGAGATGTTAAATTCAGTAGATTTTTATAAGCTTTGGTTAATGTTAGGTTTTTCCTCTTCTGCGGGACTAATGATAATAAGTCATATATCCAATATTGCAAGATTACAAGTCAACTGGGGAGGTGGATTTCTTTTAGTAATGTTTTTGGGAATTTTTAATACATTAGGAAGAATAATTGGGGGGAGTTTATCCGATAAAATAGGTAGAACAAATCTAATGAAAATAATTTTTGTCCTTCAAGGTATAAACATGGCTCTATTTGCAAGTTATAGGAGTATACCTTTGATAGCTTTAGGTGTAGGAATTTGTGGACTATGCTATGGTGCAGGATTTGCAGTGTTGCCAGCAGCATTAGCAGACAAATATGGGAACAAAAACTTTGGAATAAACTATGGACTAATGTTTACAGGATGGGGATTAGGAGGAATAATAGGTCCAATGATGGGGGCTGCAATATTTGATGCAACCAATAGCTACATTCTAGCATATAAAGTTGCTCTAATATTGCTAATAATAACATCGATAGTAGCTTTTACATTTAAAGACGAACAAGAAAACTGGATTAAATCAAATCTATGACATTATTACATAGTGGGTAACATTTTTAAAAATATTAGCAGATAGGTTTCCTGTGAAACTTTAATTTTAAAAATATTAACCCAAAACAATTCATTATTTTTATAGGAATGGAACTGAACATTGAAACTTTCAATTGTACCTTTTTTTACCAAATTGATAAAATTGAAGAAAATATATCATTTTGTTAGGAGGAATTATATTGAAAAGTTCACCATTTCGATCTACAAATGCTATGATTATGGCTTCACTAGGAATTGTAATCAACATTGTCTTTGGGACTATTGTACAAACATTACAAATTCCATTATTGTTCTTAGATACCATAGGAACCATTTTTGTAGCAGTAGTGCTGGGACCCTTTGCTGGAGCATTAACAGGAGGATTAACCAATATCATTCAAGGAATGATTACAAATCCTAAAAATATTCCATTTGCTATTGTAAATATTGGAATTGGATTGATTGTAGGATTCATTGCTAAAAGATTTAAATTTAATTTGAAGGTGGCTGCAATTACTGGACTTATATTATCTATAGTAGCCCCTTTGATAGGAACACCAATAGCTGTATTTGTATATGGCGGTGTAACAGGAGGAGGAACTGATCTTATTTTTGCTTGGCTACTAGCTAGTGGACAAAGGATTTTTACTGCAGCTTTTATACCAAGGATTACAGGAAACTTTGTAGATAAAATTGCTAGTTGTATATTAGTTTCTTTATTAATACAAAAACTTCCACAAAATTTTATTAAAGAGAAGTTTGCTAAAAATGCATAGAAAAAAACAAATCATATATGTGGCTCATTGTATATTAAATCAAAATGCTGTTATAAGAGATTGGGAGAGAGCACAAGGAGCTTTTAATAATATTGTAAGGGTGTTATTAGAAGAAAACATCTCGATTATTCAGCTAGCTTGTCCTGAATTTAGTTTTTTAGGAGAAAATCGACCTCCTAAAACAAAGGATGAATATGATATTCCTGCCTATAGAAATCTTTGTAGTGAATTGGCAAAACAGGTTGTTAACCAAATGAAGGAATACATAGCTAACGACTATGAAATTCTTGGTTTAATAGGAATAGAAACAAGCCCCTCCTGTGATACATTAGGGAAAAAAGGAATTTTTATGGAGCAATTACTAGAATTACTGGAAACAGAGGACATTCAGTTAAGGTTGTTTGATGTCCCTGAAGAATATGTTGAGGGACAAAACAAAGAAGCTATAGATGCCTTCAGAAATTATATAGCAAAAACTTTAGTAGTGCTAAAATAGAATTATAAAAAACTATGTAGAGCTTTAATAATTACTTATAATAGGTTTATGGTTATAGATCACTAGATTGTTTGCAAATTGATGTATAACCATATTTTTATAATAACTACTTATAATCCCTTATTCTCTCTCATAAATTAGAACTATAGTAATATGTCTATGGGGGGATGAGAATGTATCAGCGATTTATAATAGCTATTTTTATATTGTGCATATGTATTGTTGTGATCGGAAGTGGGACTGTATTATATAGAGAAGAGGTTTTAAGGAATATAGGGACAGCATCAGATAAATATGTCAGTGAATATTTTGCAGAATATGTAAAATGGGAATATGATATGATTAACGACAATCCAAATTATGATGATTTAAAGATATTAATAGATGTTGCAGAAAAGAGGTTATATTTACTAAATGGGAATGAGCTAATAAAAACATACCCTATAGCCAGTGGCAAAGCTAGTACGCCTTCGCCATTAGGATCATGGAAGATTGTCAATAAAGCTAGATGGGGTGGTGGATTTGGTACTAGATGGATGGGTCTGAATGTACCCTGGTCTACCTACCAAGAAGAATACCCTAAGGGCTAGTCACTATTGTTTGAAACAAATAGATTTGAAATAATATTGATATAAATAAGAAATGAATAGAGATATGTATTAATAAAGGGCTAAGAGGATGATTTTATCATTCTCTTTTTGGATTTATGGGTCCATTAAATATAATAATTAAGAAGGTAACATTAGGATCATTTATGCAAAAGAGTACATATATATTAATGGATCTAAGAAGAAAATTTAATATAAAATATTTTCCATTTAATTTTATTTAAACGTATAAGTTCAATCGGTTTTCAATATTATTGGTGTAACAAATCTCTTCATAGATTTTTTAAAACCCCTATATTTTAGGATGATAGAAGATTAGTTATAAAATTAACATGCAATAGGAGGGTCTATGCCTGAAGGATCATTATTATTAAGCAATTATTATATTTAAAATAGAATGTAAAATTGACAACAAAAGACATTGACAACAAAAGCCATAATCGATATAATTTTATTAAAATTATTTAAACGTTTAACATGGTGAATGGAGTATAACTAAACATTTCCAATCAGTATTAGCAGGTAGATATACTACCTATTAATAGCTACTTTTTAAAAAGGGGGAAGTAAAGTGAAAAAATTCAACAAATTAGTAGTGTTTATCCTTTTAATGTCAATGATTGTCGGAGTATTAGTAGGATGTGGCAGTAAAGATACAACTCCATCAAATGACAACAACAAAGTTAAAGTAGGACTTATTGCTCTTGGGTTTGGTACTCAGAGTTTCAATGATGATGTACTGGCAGGTCTTAAATCAGCAGAAACTGAGCTAAATATTGAAGCTATGCCTCTTGAGGTGCCTACAGTTTCAGACGTAGCAAATAGCCTTCGTACTTTAATTGGACAAGGTGCTGAACTTTTAATTGTAACTACATCTGAGTTTAAAGATGGTATGTTAGAAGTTGCAGAAGAGTATCCAGATATTAAGTTTTTATATCTTTCAGAGGCACTTGAGGGTTATGATAATATTATGTCTATCTTATACAAAGAACATGAAGCTTCTTTTTTAGCAGGTGCATTGGCGGGATTGATGACAGAGACTAACAAAGTTGGTGCAGTTTTGGCATTGGGAGAATCTATTCAGTACAGATACCAATACGGTTACATGGCTGGTGTGAAATCAGTAAACCCTGATGCTGAAGTGATGACAGCCTTCACAAATAGTTATACTGACGTTGGAAGAGGTAATGAGGCAGCTAATACTATGTATAATAGAGGTGCAGATTTTGTAGGAACCTATTCAGGTGCTGGGAATTTAGGTGTTTTCCAAGCAGCAGCAGATGCTGGGGAAGGTAAATATGCCTTTGGTGCTGCAAATGGTCAATTCGACAGAATGCCTGACAAAATTCTTGCATCTGTTGTAAAGCCTATTGATAAAGCAATTTACCGTATTGTTGCAGACTATCTTGAGGGGGAATTCGACACATCCTCTCCAAAGCAACTTGGTTTACTGGAAGAAGGGGTTACACTGCTTTACACTCCAAATGAAGAGTTATTAAAAATTATTCCAGAAGATGTAAAGGATATAATGGATGATATTTTTGAAAAGGTTAAGTCTGGTGAAATTGTTGTTCCAGGTACTGAGGAAGAATTCAAAGACTTTAACTATTCATACAGCAAATAAATATTGTACTAATTAAATAAATATTGTACTAATTAAATAAATATAAAAGACCTAAAATCTATAAAATTACAGAATGCTAAAGAGAATATTTTCTGCTGTATTCTGTAATTTTTTAATATTATTAAATAGGAAGAACAACAGAACAGTGGAATAACAAATTTATTAAGCGAGGTGACAAGGATGGGATTTATCATCCAACTTAAAGATATTACAAAACGTTTTCCAGGGATAATAGCAAATGATCACATCTCTATTAATATTGAAGATGGTGAAGTCCATGCACTAGCAGGAGAAAATGGTGCCGGTAAATCTACTCTGATGAACATTCTCTATGGCTTACATCAGCCAGATGAGGGTGAGATAATAATCAATGGTGAAGTTACTAAATTAACTAGTTCAAAAGATTCTATTGAAAAAAAAATCGGGATGGTACATCAACATTTTATGTTAGTTCCAAAACTCACAGTTGCAGAAAATATTATTGTTGGGCAGGAAATCGGAACAAAATGGAAAATAAATAGAAAAGCAGCTGAAAAACAAATTGCAGATTTATCAGAGCAATATGGATTAAAAATAGATCCTAGAAAAAAAGTAGGAGATCTGTCAGTTACAGAACAACAGAGAGTTGAAATTTTAAAGGTGCTTTATCGTAAGGCTCAAATTCTAATCTTTGATGAACCTACAGCAGTGTTAACACCTCAAGAAATTGATGAATTTTGTGATATTATTTTAAATTTAAAAAAATCAGGTAAAACCGTTATTTTCATAAGTCATAAGCTTACTGAAGTTATGAAAGTGGCTGATCATATAACCGTAATAAGAACAGGTAAGGTAGTAGGAACCGTAGAAAAATCTAAAACAAATCCTGAAGAATTGACTCGTATGATGGTAGGACGGGATGTAGATTTAGGAAGAAGAGCCCGTACACAAATGCAAGATACTCATAACATTCTGGAATTGAAAAACGTTAATTATACGGTTAACAAAACAGTTAAAAAACTCAACAATATTAATTTAGAATTAAAAACAGGTGAAATACTGGGGATCGCAGGGGTTGATGGTAATGGACAAGAGGAATTAGTTCAAGTTATCTGTGGTCAGATATTACCAGACAGTGGATCTATTCTTTTGAGAAACCAGGATATTACCCAATCTAAAATTAGAACCCGTAAGGATGCAGGTATTGGACTGATTCCAGAAGACCGCCATAGGGATGGGTTAGTTCTCAACTATTCCATTGCAGAAAATATGGTTTTAGGTCTACACTACCATGATGAATTTGCTAAAAGTGGTATATGGATGAACTTTAAAGCCATCACCGAAAATGCCAAAAAACTTCGTGAGGACTTTGATATTCGGTGTGCAGGTATTGATGTACAGGCAGGAACTCTTTCAGGGGGTAATCAACAAAAAATTATCATTGCCCGAGAAGCCTACCGTAATCCAGATGTTTTTGTGGCTGTACAGCCTACTCGTGGACTAGACATTGGAGCCATTGAATTTGTTCAAAAGACCCTTTTAAAACAGCGGAACAAGGGAAAAGGTGTTATTTTGTTTTCTCTTGAATTAGATGAAATTTTAGCCCTCAGCGACCGTATAGCAGTTATGTATAAGGGAGAAATTATCGATATTGTAGATGCTGAAAAAGTTACTCGTAATGAATTAGGGATGATGATGTTAGGTTCTCGCAAGAAAATTGAAAGAGGTGAAGGAAATGTGGCAAAAGCAGAATAAGAAACTACAGGAAATAAAACTAAACTTTTTTATTTCACTGATTTCATTGATTATGGCAATTGTTGTGGGTGCTATAGTTATTGCAGCTTTGGGAAGCAATCCCTTGGAAGCATATGGAGCATTATTAAAAGGCGCATTTGGCACACCAATGGCCGCAACCATTACCTTAACCAAATCTGTACCATTGATTTTAACAGGGCTTGCCATTGCACTGGCATTTAAATGTACAGTATTTAACATTGGTGTTGAGGGACAACTTTTAACCGGAGCTATGGCGGCAGCTATTGTAGGTGCCTATGTACAGCTTCCTACTCTTTTGCATATTCCTCTTACGTTAATTTCTGCAATGGTAGCAGGTATGGTGTGGGCATTTTTCCCAGCTTTTTTAAGACAAAAGAGAAATGTACATGTTGTAATAAGTACAATTATGTTTAACTATATAGGACAATATTTAGTGCAGTATCTCATACTTGGACCCTTTAAAGGAGAAGGGGCAGCACTTGCAACAAAAAGAATTTATAGTACGGCAGTGCTTCCTAAGCTGCTTCCAGCCCCATATGTTGTCAATTTTGGAATTATTATAGCCATTATATCTATTCTTGTCGTCTATACTCTTCTCAATAAAACCTCTATGGGTTATGAAATGAGGGCTGTAGGGCTGAACAGTAATGCAGCCTACACCAATGGTATCAATGTTGAAAAAAATATGTTTCTAGCATTATTGCTCAGTGGTGCATTAGCAGGTCTTGCTGGTGGAATTGAAGTTACGGGTTCTCTGGGAAGAATAGTAAATGGTTTTTCTCCAGGGTATGGTTTTAAAGGAATTCCAGTGGCTTTGATGGCAAGGAATAATCCTTTTATCATCTTCTTCACCGCTTTATTATTAGGAACAATGGATAGTGGTTCCTTAATGATGCAGTCTAGTGTAGGTGTATCTAGAAATATGGTGGATATTATTCAAGGACTTATCGTTGTATTCCTTTGTAGTGAGTATGTTATCAGATATTATATTAAGAAAAGACACAACCAAGGAGGCAAAGAGTATGTTTAGATTTTTTATGTATATGTTTTTCTCCACATTGAGAATGGGCACACCCATTGCTCTTACAGCCCTTGGTGGTGTAATGTCTGAGCGATCAGGTGTTGTTAATATTGGTTTGGAAGGGATTATGCTTGCCAGTGCCTTCGGTGCGGTACTTGGTGTTCATTTGACAGGAAATCCATGGTTAGGAGTACTTGTAGCCATCCTGATCGGTATTTTGATTTCTGCGGTTCATTCAATAATTTCTGTAACATGGGGTGGAAATCAGTCAGTAAGTTCTATGGCGTTAATATTATTGGCAACAGGTTTTTCTGGTGTTAGCCTGCAAGCTATTTTTGGACAGCAGGGCAGTTCGCCTCAAGTAGCAAATCTTTCTAAAACCATGTTTTTGGAAGGCATTCCTGTAGTTGGAAATTTCCTTTCTTCCTTTTCTCCCTTCGTTTATATAGCATTTATTGCATTGTTTGTTGTTAACTATCTTTTTAAAAACACTCCTTTGGGTCTTAGAATTACTACCGTGGGTGAAAATCCAAAGGCGGCTGAAACAGCTGGCATTTCAGTACAAAAGATAAGGTATTTATGTATTATTCTTTCAGGAGTACTAGGTGGTTTAGGAGGTGCCTTCTTATCCATTGGACATATGAACCTGTTTCAGGAGGGGATGGTTGCAGGTAGGGGATACCTTGCCCTTGGAGCCGTAATAATGGGTAAATGGTCACCGATAGGAGCATTTGCCGCTGCAATGTCTTTTGGTCTTTTTGAAGCCCTCCAACTATATATTCAAACTATTCCAAATAACCCGATACCCAGTGAGTTTATTCAGATGATACCTTATGCTGCTAGTCTTTTAGTGATTGCCACCGCATCGGGCAAGGGCTCTACAACTGGTGTTGCTTCCAGTGGTAAACCATATACAAAATATGTTCAACAAAGATAGTTGAATTAAACTGAAGCCTATTTTAAAATAGACATTGACACAGTTTTATGGGTAAAATTTGGTAACAAGGGGTGGGGTATATGATTACTATTAAAGACATTGCTAAAGAAGCAGGGGTTTCTACTGCAACTGTTTCTATGGTTTTAAATAAAAAAGAGGGCATTTCTATTAAAACAAGAGAAAAGGTTTTTAAGATTGCACAGAAATTACATTATGTACCCAGTGCATCGGCCCAAGCGTTAAAAACCAAAAGGAGTCATACTCTTGGCATTATAATCGGACAACTGAGTAATTCTTACTCTACTGATATTATTGCAGCAGCAGAGGAGGTTGCCCGGCAATTTGGATATGACATTTTTATATGTAACGCAGAATTAAGTGTTGACAATACGATCCAATGCTTAAGAGCACTAAGTAGGCGAGATGTAGACGGTATTCTAATTTCTGTTTCCATGAATCCTGAACAGCATTATGTTGATGAGCTTCACAGATTAATGGACAATGGAACACAAATTGTTTCCTTAACCCGAAGTTTAGAGGGATGTGGAATTCCGATTGTGGCTTTTAAGGATGATGACCAGGTTTGTCAATCTATTACTAGATTAATTGCTTTAGGCCACAAGAAGATTGCAATGCTTACAGCTCCCAAGGATTCATGGATGAACTATTATCGTCCTAGTGTTTTTAGTAGGGTTACACAGGAGTATGGCGTATATAATGAGGATTATATAATACATTCAGAAATTGATATGTATAAGGCTAAAGAAAATACAATAGACCTTTTAACTAGACACCCTGAAATTACAGCTATATATGGAATTAATGATATGATGGCTTTAGGTATTCTTCAAGCAGCAGATGAACTTGGAATCAAGGTACCATCGGAACTATCCATCATAGGTTCCGATGGTATACCCTATGTGAATTTTACTAAACCTAATCTTACTACTATTATGACCCCCAGGTATGAAATAGGCAAAAGGGGCACAAAAAAAATAATTGATATGATTGAAGGTAGAGATAAGGACTATGAGGAGTTTGTAGTGATTCCTTGTACATGTTTGGAGGGGGGATCAGTTACCCATCCTAAACTTGATAAATAATACACTTTATTAAAACAATAACTTTTTAGGAGAGTGGAATAAATGAATAAAAAACCCAACATTATCTTTATACACAATGATCATCAAGCCTATTATAGATGGGGCTGGGACCAAGGAACAAAGCCTAAACGGCCAAACTTTGATAAACTAGCCCAAGAAGGTGCTGAGTTTAACAATGTATATTGTGCAACACCATTATGTGGACCAACTAGGAGATCTGTGCTTACAGGATTGTTTCCCCATACCCATGGTCAGACCCATAACTACACCGATCCTGAGTATAACCACGAAGTATACTTAAACACCCTTGCAGAGGCAGGTTATAAGAACTATTATTATGGTAAATGGCATGCGGGACCGGGAGCTGCCAATGACCATCAATGTGAAGGATTTTCCCACACTGATTACGGTAACCCTTATATAACCGATGCCTATGAAGACTATGTTAAAAGATATAATCTGCCTAAAGCAGTGCATCGTATTGAAAAAGTGTTTGATATCCCAGAATTTGAAACTCAAGGATTTTTCCTAAAGTTAAAAAAAGGTGCTGACTATCAGTGCGAATCTTCTTGGTGCGGGGAGCATGCTATTGGTGTAACTACTACACCAAAGGAAACCCACGAGTCCTTTTTCCTTGCAAATCTTGCATGTGAGCAACTAGAAAAATTAGCTAAGGAAAAAGACGGTAAGCCATTTTCACTAAGGGTAGATTTTTGGGGACCCCATCAACCACATTTTCCTACACAAGAGTTTTTAGATATGTATGATGATATTGATGTGCCTGAGTACGGTAGTTTTAGAAGTAATTTAGAGGGTAAGCCTGAATTCTATCATAGGGAGAGAAGCTTACCTTTTGGTAAAGACAATAAAATTATTATTCCAAGTCCAGTTGAATGGGAAGAATGGAAGGAAATTGTAAAACATTGCTATGCTCATATAACCATGGTTGATGCAGCAGGAGGAATGATTATTGATAAACTTAAGGAATTAGGACTTGATGAAAATACATTAATCATATGGACAACAGATCACGGTGATGCCCTTGCCAGCCACGGAGGACATTTTGATAAAGGCTCCTATTTGTCTGAAGAGGTAGTTAGAATACCTTTAGCCATGAGTTGGAAGGGAAGAATTCCTGCTGGACAAGTAAAGGATGAATATGTTAGTACAGTGGATTTCCCTGTTACAATTTTAGATGCAGCAGGCACTAAATTCACAAAAAATCCTGTTCATGGTGAAAGTTTGTTACCTTTAGTAACCGGTGAAACTAATGAATGGCGTGAGGATATTATGTCTGAAACCCATGGACATGGTTATGGAGAAGAGGTTATTAGCAGAATGATTGTACACGGTGAGTATAAATATATTTATACAAAGGATCATGTAAATGAGCTATATAACTTAAAAGATGATCCATTTGAGTTAAATAACCTTATTGATAACAAAGAATATGATGAGATTCTCAAGGATATGCAGGCAAGACTTGTGAAATGGCAGACAAAGACCAATGACCCTGAAAAGATCCTATAGGATAACATACAAAATATAAATATTTTATTAGGAGGATAATTGTAATGGAAATAGAGAGAATTTTGTCTAAAGTAGACCACACCTTATTGCATACTACTGCTACATGGAAGGATATAAAAGATATCTGTGATGATGGAATGAAATATGGGGTTGCTTCCGTTTGTATTCCCCCTTCCTATGTGGAACCAGCAAAGCAGTATGTAGGGGACAGACTGGCAATTTGTACTGTTATTGGCTTTCCAAATGGTTATAATACTACTGAAATAAAGGTGTTAGAGGCAAAAGATGCAATATCTAAGGGTGCAGACGAGATTGATATGGTAATCAATTTAGGTTTGTTGAAGTCTGGAGATCTACAGGCTGTGGAGGATGAGATTAGAGCTATAAAAACAGCTGTAGGGAACAAAATCTTGAAGGTTATTATTGAAACCTGCCTTTTAACCAAGGAAGAAAAAATAGCAATGTGTAAAGCTGTAACAAATGCAGGTGCCGACTTTATCAAGACATCTACAGGGTTTTCTACAGGGGGAGCGACTAGAGAGGATATAAAGCTATTTGCTGAAAATCTAGGAAAAGATATGGGTATAAAAGCAGCAGGAGGAATCAAATCCTTAAAGGATGCAGAGGATTTTATCACATTGGGTGCCACTAGACTAGGAACAAGCTCAATTGTAAAGGTTCTTAAAAATCAGGAAGTTGAAGGTTATTAAGAAATAGAAATGAGGGTTAATCATGAGAATGTATAATGTGATAATGAAGAAAAGAAACGGTGAAGTGCTGACGGATGAAGAAATAAAATTTTTCGTTGACGGATACACCAAGGGGGAAATTCCAGATTATCAAGCTTCTGCTTTTATGATGGCGGTATACTTTCAAGGAATGAATAGCCATGAAACCTCCATACTGACTAAATATATGGCACAATCAGGTGATATGGTAGATCTATCTTCAATCCCTGGAATTAAAGTGGATAAGCACAGTACAGGAGGCGTAGGAGACAAAACCACCATGGTAATAGGTCCTATTGTTGCTTCCTGCGGAGCTCCTGTTGCCAAAATGTCGGGTCGTGGACTGGGACATACAGGTGGGACATTGGATAAACTAGAATCCATACCAAATCTAACTACATCTATTGCAACAGAAGATTTCTTTGATATTGTAAAAAACATAGGGGTAAGTGTCATTGGACAGACAGGAAACCTTGCGCCAGCTGACAAAAAGCTGTATGCCCTTAGGGATGTTACGGCAACTGTGGACAATATTTCTCTAATTGCAGCAAGTATCATGAGTAAAAAGATTGCCGCTGGGTCTGATGCCATTTTGCTGGACGTTAAAACAGGCAGTGGTGCATTTATGAAAACAATTGATGCTTCCATCGAGCTTGCGGAGGCAATGGTGTCCATTGGTGAGCATGTAGGAAGAAAAACAGTTGCTTTAATTACCGACATGGATAGACCTTTAGGGAATGCAATCGGAAATTCCTTAGAGGTAATTGAAGCAGTAAACACTTTAAAGGGTAACGGACCCGATGACTTTACCAACATTTGTTTGCACCTTGCTGCTGATATGCTGTATCTTGCGGGAAAAGGTGATTTACAGCAATGTATGAATCTTGCAAAGGATGCTTTAGAAAGCGGAAGAGCCTTTGCTAAATTCAAAGAGATGGTTGCTGCTCAGGGTGGAGATGTATCAGTCATTGATAATACTGAGCTCTTTGAGAAGGCACCTATTGTACAGGAAGTTCTGGCAGAGAAGGATGGCTGGATTACAGCAATGGATACTGAACGTTGTGGCATTGCCTCTGTTGTGCTGGGGGCAGGTAGAGAGAGCAAGGAAGACACTATTGATTATAGTGCAGGCATTATTTTAAAGGCAAAACTAGGGGACAAGGTAAGGAAGGGTCAGCCACTTGCAGTGTTGTATACCTCTAGAGAAAATGCAGTTAAAACTGCTGAAGACATGCTAAAACAAGGAATTACCATTGGTGGAGAACAACCTGAGGCTACTCCTTTAATTTATGCAAGAGTCACCATTGATGGAGTAGAAAAGTTTTAATAAAGACTAAACAAACCCGTAACATCTATAATGAGATGTTACGGGTAAAGATAATGAAAGCGTACCCATTCTATAAGTTATTATAAGGAAGTAAGGAGATAGTCATTTAGAGGGAGGGGAAACCAATGCCACCGTTAAGTATAATGATTAAACCAGCATCAGGATTGTGCAACATGCATTGTAAATACTGTTTTTATAAGGACGTAACTAAAAACCGTCAACAGGAATCTTACGGCATCATGAAGCTGGAAACATTGGAACATACCATACGTAAAGCTTTGAACTATGCTGAAGGAATGTGTTCCATTGTTTTTCAAGGGGGAGAGCCAACTCTTGCAGGATTGGAATTTTTTAAGCATGTTATAAAATATGAAGAAAAATATAACTATAAAAAGCTTCCAATCTCTAACTCTATTCAAACCAATGGGTATGAGTTGAATGAGGAATGGGCGGAGTTCTTTAGGGAAAATGATTTTTTAGTGGGATTGTCTATTGACGGTACAAAGACTACCCATGATGCTTATCGTATGGATATGCAAGGAAAAGGTACCCACAATAGAATTATGGAAAAGGTGGCATTGTTAAACAAGTATAAAGTGGAGTTCAATGTTCTTACAGTAGTTAATGCTGAAACTGCAAAAAATATTGATGATATATATGACTTTTATAAAAAGAACAATCTTAGATATCTTCAGTTTATACCTTGTCTTGACCCCTTGGAAACCCCGCAGGGAGGAGAGGAGTTTTCTTTGACCCCTCAGCAGTATGGGGAGTTTCTGAAAACCCTATTTGATTTATGGTATCAGGATATGAAAAAGGGCAATTATATTTATATCCGTTATTTTGAAAATCTCGTTGCTATGTTAATGGGATACCCCCCTGAATCCTGTGATATGGCAGGTACATGCTCGATACAGTATGTGGTTGAGGGGGATGGTGGAGTCTATCCCTGTGACTTCTATGTATTGGATAAGTATAAGCTGGGCGATATCAACACTGAATCCTATCAGCAGCTGAACAAACAACGATTGACCAATGGGTTTATTACCTCATCTTTAGCCCATCATGATAAATGCAAAAACTGTCAATATTTTTATCTTTGTCGTGGAGGATGCAAGAGGAATAAAGAGCAGTTGCAGGATGGAAGCTTTGGGGAGAACGTATTCTGTGGAGCATTCCAAGACTTCTTTCATCATGCTATGCTACGATTACAAGAGATAGCAACCATGGCAAAGCAGAAGATGTACAATCGATAAAACAAAACTTAATTTAGAGGAAGTTTTTACTCCCAATGAATTATAGCTTAGGTTATTTTATGTAGTGCTAAGACTCCCACTTGCTAAAGCGGGAGTCTTAGCACTACATCGAAGGGTAAACTGTTTAAATAGATACAGTAACAAATAAGCAGTGAAGCTGAATTAACAATTAGGAGGATAATCATATGATGGAAAAATTCTATAGTCAGCTAATGGAAAGACAGGGTAAAATCCTTGATGTTATTAAAAATGTCACATTGACTCATGAACAGAAGGTCATGGCCCTTGCTAAAAATGCAGAGAATTTTTTAAGTGTTATAGATCTTCCAGAAGATTTCGCGGATATGATGGAAAGTGGTATTATTTGTGATCTTGGAGAAGGACAAGCTCCTTATGCCCCCAGGTACATTGTTCCTGATTATGAGAAGCTGATGACAGAGGGATGCAAATTTTTAAGATTAGATCCCCCCAGGGATTTATATGAGGCGGTAAATACCCTATTGATTTTTTATAAGCATGTTCCCTCTGTTACTCATTTCCCTGTGTATATTGGAAACATTGACTATCTTTTAGAACCATTCATTACTGATGAAGCAGAGGCAAAAAAGATAATTAAAAACTTTTTACTTCATGTGGATAGAACTATTTCCGACTCCTTCTGTCATGCAAATATTGGACCAAGGGCAACTAAGGCAGGGAGGATTATCCTAGAAGTAGAACGGGAGCTTCAAAACTCTACCCCAAATATTACGTTAAAATATGATCCAGACATCACCCCAGATGATTTTGCACTGGAGTGTATCAAGACAGCCCTTAATTGTGCCAAACCCAGTTTTGCCAATCACAAAATGTATGATAAAGAATTCAAGGATAAATATGCTATTGCAAGTTGCTATAACGGCTTGAAGATTGGTGGCGGAGCATATACTCTTAGCAGGTTGATTTTAAAGAAGATTGCAGAAAGATCTGTTTCAAAAGAGGACTTTATCCAGAAACAATTACCTCATGCCATTAAGGTTATGTGTAGTTTTATGGATGCCAGAATAGATTTTCTTATTAATGAAAGCAAATTCTTTGAGAGTGATTTTCTTGTAAAGGAAGGTTTTATCCATAGGGATAACTTTACAGGTATGTTTGGGATTGTGGGAATGGCTGAAACGGTGAATATATTGTTAGAGAAGGAAGGTATACAGGGACGCTTTGGACACAGTAAAGCTGCCGATGACCTGGGGATAGAGATAATGGAAGTAATTGAAAAATTAGTTGGAACCCATAAAAATCCTTATTGTGAATTTTCAGAGGGCAAATTTCTACTTCATGGGCAGGTTGGAATTGACAGTGACCAAGGGGTGAGTCCTGCAACAAGAATTCCAATAGGTGAGGAACCTGAGCTATACCCCCATTTGAGACAGGCTGCTCTATTTCATAAATATTTTCCTTCAGGCACAGGTGATATCTTTCCCTTTGATACAACTGCCAATAAAAATCTTGATAGTATACTGGACATTTTAAAGGGAGCATGGGACATTGATATTAGATATCTCTCCATCTACTCAAAGGACAGTGACGTAATCAGAATCACAGGCTATCTTGTGAAAAAATCTGATATTGAAAAACTTAATCAAGGCATAGCCGTCCAACATGATACGGTGGCTTTAGGATTAGGTGCTGTAAAGAATTGTAACATCCTCCAACGGAAGGTAAGGTAGCAGTATATGGAAAAGGTAATGATAAATAAAATCATTAAAAGCAGTGCAGTGGATGGACCAGGCAATAGAATAGTGATTTTTTTTCAGCAGTGCAACTTTAATTGCTGCTACTGTCACAATCCTGAAACCATTAACCTATGTACCCACTGTGGTGGATGCCTAGAGGCTTGTCCTGTGGATGCCCTTTCTATGAAATCCCACAAAATCCAGTGGAACAAGGATATATGTATTGACTGTGACAACTGTCTAGCAGCATGTCATCAGTTAAGTACCCCCAAAACACAACTTATGCATGTAGATGAGGTAATGGATGAGGTAAAAAACGCCATGCCTTTTATTCGAGGTATTACAGTATCTGGAGGGGAGTGCACACTAAATGCCTCTTTTATTACCCAAATATTTCAAAAGGCAAAAGCATTGAACCTTACTACCATGATTGATTGTAACGGGAGTTATGATTTTTCTATGGATAGAGAACTACTGGAATCCACAGATGGGGTTATGCTGGATATAAAGGTATTTGACCCTGATACCCATAGACGTTTAATAGGTGCAGACAATGAAATGGTGCTGAAAAATGCTGTCTATCTAGCTAGTAATAAAAAACTGTATGAAATTAGAACTGTTGTGGTGCCAGGGGCTTTTCCCAATGAACAAACGGTTGAAGAAATATCAAAACTCTTAAAACCCTATGCTAAAAAGTATAACATAGGATATAAGTTGATTTGTTATCGTTCCAATGGAGTCCGTAAAGAGTATGCAGACTTTAGCACCCCTGACAATACTGAAATGCAGCGGTTGAAGGATATCGCTTTAAGCAATGGATTTACCAATGTAATGATTGTATGAAAAGGCTTCGGTGAAAGTAATAAAAGGAAGCCCTACTTCTCTATATTACCTTTGTCAATTCTATTAAACTTCGATACAATAGAATACAAGATAAAGGAATGAGGAAAGGAAGTTTTGTAGCATGAAGTATGAAAAAAGCAAATTTAAATTGCTTATAGATATATTTATGGTGTTTTTTAAAATAGGACTTTTCACTTTTGGGGGAGGATATGCCATGATTCCCTTAATTGAAAAGGAAATGATAGCTAATAAAGCCTGGGTCAAAGAGGAGGAGATTATCGACATATTTGCTGTATCACAGTCGATACCAGGGGCTATTGCCATTAACTCCTCTACATTTATAGGATATAAAATTGCTGGAATACCAGGAGCACTTGCGGCTACAGCAGGAGTTGTAATTCCTTCTTTTATTATAATAACAATCATAGCAACCTTTTTCAGTAGGTTTCAGAACAATCCAATAGTCCAAGCCGCCTTTATAGGCATAAGGTCGGCGGTAGTAGCCCTCATACTCATGGCAGTTATCAAGATAGGAAAATCTTCTATAAAAGATAGATTAACTGCCTTAATCACAGTCCTTGCAGTGATACTTGTAATTTTAATCAATGTCCATGCCATATTTGTGATAATAGGCGGTGCAGCAGCAGGTATTATCGTTTATTTATGGTGTCCTTCAAGGATAAACGGGACTTTAGAAAGGGAAGAAAAGAAATATGATATATCTTAAACTTCTGCTTACATTTATAAAGATAGGACTCTTTAGTTTTGGGGGAGGCTATGCTATGATACCTCTTATACAAAAGGAGATAGAGTCAAACGGGTGGCTTAGTCCTTCAGAATTTGTGGATATAATAGCCGTAGCCGAGATGACACCAGGGCCTATTGCAGTAAATTCTGCAACCTTTGTAGGATACAAGACTGCTGGATTCCTTGGAGGGGCTATAGCAACCGTGGGTGTTGCCATACCATCCCTTGTTCTAATTCTTTTTATATCAAAATACTTTTTCAAGTTTCAAAAACATCCTGTAAATACTGCGGTATTTTATGGAATCAGACCAGTTATTACAGGATTAATCATAACAGCAGCAGTGCTTGTAGCCGAGACATCTATATTAAAAGTGCCTTTATCAACTAATATTTTCAAGAACCTATTAATCAATCCCTTTAGTGTTATAGATATTGGAAGCATTGGAGTATTAGTTGCAACATTGATTGTTCTTATGAAGTTTAAAATACATCCTATACTTGTTATTATTGGTTCTGGAGTTATGGGTATAGTATTATTTTATATATTTTGATGGAATTATTGAAAAATATTAGGAAAGTATAAATGAAATGATAGGAGAAGATAAAATAAGTGGTTTTATCGATCCATATAAATGGGCTACTAAAACTTGGTAGCCTATTTTATTCTATAACCAAATATACACGGCAAATCAAATAACATGGCGATATTTGTTTATTTATCCTTTAACAAAAGGTATAATAATAGATAACAACTATAAAATGAGACTTAATTCGGAGGGAGTTTTTACTCCCTCTGAATTGTAGCCGAATTTACTTCGAGGATATAGTGCTTGATCTGCCGCTTAAGAAGTGGGAGTCTTAGCAATACACCGAAGGATAAACAGGATGATAAAAATAAATGGAAAAAAGCTTGTGGGAATAAAAAAGATATATTAGCTGATGGGGGATAATAAGGAGGTGAATTTATGGATAAAAGAGATGAGCAATATGAAGAAGATAAACGCAAAATAGAAGAATATACAAAAAATCCAATGATTAATTTAGCGGATTCAATAAACCGTTCAATGATAGGTGATTTAAATGGATTAACAAAGGGTGGATTTGTTAATAAACTTATTACTACAATTATAATTATTGGAATATTATTTCTTTTTTCTCGAGGTTCCAATTAATTCAAATCATAATCCCAGTAAATTTTTTCATCCAAATTTTTATTGGGTTTTCTTTATTGCCACCCTTTAAGTAAACCCATCGATAAATAACACATCCCCATAATGAACCTATCAGTATTGTTATATATAGTTCCAATTTCTTTAGTTTTTTTCCTTTATACCCATCAAAAATGTCTAAAATAAGTACAATAGATAGGTGGAGATCATTATTTAGCAAGAGGACTTTCTGTACATTTATTATAAAAAATATTCAATATACTTGAGTTGCAGTATCTTTACATATATAATTACTTAGTAGGCAAATTTACTTATTTGATACCATAATCATTTTATAAAATGGTATAACCTATCAAGCATGGTAGTTAGTATTTACTGGGAGTGATAATAATGAACTGGTTAAGAAAGCTTATGATTGGAAGATATGGAGGGGATCAGCTCTCTATTTTTTTACTTGTATTATCTATGATTTTAACATTGATAAGCCGAATTGTTAGAATACCAATATTAATTACCATAAGTTATGTACCTTTATTTATAGCTGTCTATAGAATATTTTCAAGGAACCTACAAAAACGTAGGATGGAGAATTATAGGTTTGCCATATTTGTAAGTCCTATTTATTCTAAGTTAAAACAAGTTCAAAGCACTATCAAAGGTTTAAAAACCCATAGATATTATAGATGTACTAAGTGCAAGGCTATGTTGAGGGTTCCAAAGGGTAAAGGAAAAATCCTCATAACATGCCCCAAGTGTAAAGATAAGTTCACTAGAAAGACCTAATCAGACTAGCCTTCAGCTAAGCTTAAGGCCATAAGGAGAGGTAACTGTAGATGAGGTTAATCAAAAAGATTTTAGGTAAAATTTTATATGGAATAGCCAAGGTACTAGGTATCATAATCGACAGTTTAATACAGCTAATTGAGAATATGGTGCTGTTTGTAGGAAGTTTTTTTAAAGGCTGTCTAGCTTTAGTGAGTATGGGTGGATGTTTGGTTTTTTTACTATTTGCTAATTTAGGCTTGAGGATATTGATGAATCCTGTAGGGTTATCTACTATACTATTTTTATTGACATTTTTAATGGTTGGGGGTAAATTTGTATATTATTTGAAATACTTAAAATATATTACAACGGAGTTTCTATTTAATACTGCCAATTACCTTATGGATGGAACAAATTATCAATATAAAGCCTTTAATGAATATAAAGCAGCCTACAAAAAAGCAGAAGAGGAGAAACTAAGAGAACAACAACGTCGTTATTATGAACAACAAAGAAAATGGGAAGAACGTTTTAAACAACAATGGTATCAACAAAATCACCAAAGTAGTCAAGGAACCTATGGTGGTTATGGTCATGGGTTTGTAAACCCCAATATTGAGTTTAAAAATAAGTATGAGAGAAGCTGTGATGTTATAGGAGTAGCCTATGATGCAGATAAATCCCAAATTAAAAGTGCCTATAGAAAAAAGGCAAAAGAGTACCATCCAGACTTAAGCAAAGCTCCTAATGCAACAGAGATTTTTCAAGGGATTACTGCTGCATATGAGTTTCTAAATGATGACAATATACAACGGTATAAAAACATATAAATAGTTATTGAGAGAAGGGGGGACATAACATTTGTCCCCCCTTGAACATAGAGGTTAAATTTTTATTAATCACAAAATATACTTTAGAACTTGGATAGTAGACTATACTATTTTTAGATTGCTATGCTAATCAGCTACTTATTCCCTGTAGTAGCAACTATATACGAAATCCCATCTAGGTAATCATTTCTTTGTCTGGTCGACAATATTTCCTGTGATAGTTTTTTAATGTCCATAGTAGCTTCCTCTTTTCCCTCAAATATTAAGTGATTAAGGCTTTGTATAAATTATAGATATCCAGCTCTTTGTACCTGTTTTTTTATTGTGGTTCCTAAGGAAGCTGCAATTCCAATCTTTACAATGTCTCCCATGATGTATGGAATTACACCTGCAGATAAAGCTGCTTTGAAAGTCATATTTGCCTGATATGCTAACCAGGCTGTACCTAAGACGTAAGTGACAATTGTTCCAATCACCATGCCTAATACATACATATGGATTTTGTTTGGAAATTTATCCACAAAGAAGCCGGCGATCAACGCCATAAAGATGAAACCAATCAGGTATCCACCAGTTGGACCTAACAACTTAGCAGGACCCGATGAAAAACTTGAAAAAACAGGCATACCTACAAATCCAAGCATAAGGTAAACTAAGTAGCTGACAGTTCCTTTTCTCCAGCCAAGTATAATAACGGAAAAATAAATAGCAAGGTTTGTAAAGGAAATTGGAACTGGTGAAATGGGAATTGCAATAGAAAGTGGTCCCAAAATACAGGTAACCGCAGTCATAACACTGATTAGAGTAAGAGTAATTGTTTTTTGTTTTTTCATAATGCCATCCTTTCTTGTATATATATGAGTTATTCATTTGTATGTAATTATATTTTATACGAACAGAATTGTCAACCTGTTAAATTATATAGGTTTACTAATAATGCGATTGTGAAAATGTATTTGCATATGAATACAAAAAAAGGCTACTATAGGATTTTATAAAAGAAATGGATTTTGTATAATTAGTCATGGTCAATAGCACCTTAGTTAGTATGAGTGTGGTAATTATATTAAACCACAGGTTGATGACTATTTTGATGAACACCTTTAAAAATATTTAATTTTAAAGCTATTGAAGATTTCTGAATTCTTTTTTTAGATCAATATCCTATTGTATCAATTAATTCCATATGGTAAACTAATAAACAATTAAATTTGTAAATTTATATCGAATAATGAATATATATGCAATATATAACATATATATAAATCGCTTACAAATACAATACAATACAATACAATACAATACAATACAATACAATACAAACATTATTCTATAGAAAGTTTTATTACTACATATAGGCAAAGGAGAATTATAATGAACAATAAAATGAGAGAGGCATTTCAGAAAATTGATGGAGGATTATTCTCATCAGTATCAAAGGCAGATGTAGGTGATGCTTATGATAATATGCAGAAGGATGGAGTTAGACTAATGGCATGGGCAGACCCATTTTATCCAGATTCATCGATTCCAGAGCATGTTAAAAAGGCCACCATAAAAGTAATAGAAAATGGATTTTCAAGTCATTATACTGTTCCTATTGGAAATATGGTACTAAAACAAGAGATATCAAAGAAGTTATTAAAATACAATGGTATAAAAGCAGATCCAAAGAGAAATATTTTAATTACTCCTGGTTCTGATTCAGGATTATTTTATGCTATGCTTCCATTTGTACAGAATGGTGATGAGATTATGATTGTAGACCCTAGCTATCCCAACAATTTTCAGAATACTGACATATTGGGTGGTGTAATAGTTAGAGTACCAGTTTATGAGGAGAATAATTTTCAATTAAATATTAATGAGTTCAAGAAAAGACTTACAGATAAGACCAAAATGGTAGTGTTAACCAATCCAAACAATCCTACTACTACTGTATATAGAAGAGAGTGTTTAGAACAGCTTAGGGATTTTATTGTAGAGAATGATCTGATACTTGTAGTTGATCAGGCATTTGAAATGCCAGTTTTTGATGATATAGAAATGGTAACTGTAGCAGCCCTTGAGGGCATGTGGGAGAGAACATTAACAGTATTTTCACTTTCTAAAGGAATGGGACTTAGTGGATACAGAGTTGGATATATAGTGGCAGATGATAAAATCATGGATAAGCTGTATGCAGCTACAGTTTCAGTGTTAGGTGCTACAAATACAGCTGCTCAGATCGGATGCATAGAAGCCATGAAAGATGACAGTTTCCTAGAAGAGTACTTTAAAGTACATCTTGAAAGAAGAGATATGGTTTATAACCTTTTAAAGGATGTGCCTGGGATAGTTGTCCATAAATCAGAATCAGGATTCTTATCTTGGATTAATGTTTCAAAGCTTGGTTCATCACAGGAAATAGTTGATTATCTTATAAAAGAAGCCAAGGTAGCAGTAAATATTGGTGAACCATATGGTCTCCAAGGAGAGGGATATATAAGAATTGTACATGGAGTTTTGGGAAGTACTGATGATTTAAGAGGCTGTATAGAAGATATAAAAAAGGCATTGACAAAGCTTGCATATTCTAAAGGATATAAAGGGGTGTAAAAGTTGTTAAAATATATAGGTAAAAGACTATTGATGATGTTACCTGTTATACTTGGTGTTATTTTTATAGTATTTACAATAATGTATTTAACCCCTGGCGATCCAGCAAGATTAATTCTTGGTGAGAACGCAACACAGGAAGCAGTAGAAGCATTAAGAGAAGACTTAGGCTTAAATGATTCATATTTTGTGCAGTTAGTTAGATATGTAAAAAATGTTGTATTCAAATTTGATTTAGGCAAGTCTTACAATACAGGAAAACCAGTTCTAAATGAGCTTGTTGAGCGTTTCCCTATAACGTTGAAGTTAGCATTTTATTCGGTTTTTATATCTACCGTTTTAGGCATAACCATGGGTATCGTATCAGCTACAAGACAGTATTCAATATTTGACAAGGCTGCAACAGCCATATCACTGGTAGGAGTTTCCATGCCAAACTTCTGGCAGGGGCTTATGTCAGTAATTTTCTTTTCAGTAATGCTGGGATGGCTACCGGCCTCAGGTTCATACGGACCCAAATACTGGATTTTACCAGCCATTACTTTAGGTACAAGTAGTGCTGCAACTATCATGCGTATGACAAGATCAAGTTTATTAGAGGTTATAAGGCAGGATTATATAAGAACAGCTAGAGCAAAAGGACAGAAGGAATCTATAGTAATATGGGTACATGCCCTTAAGAATGCACTGATACCAGTAGTTACAGTAATAGGTATGCAGTTTGGAGCTTTATTAGGAGGCTCTATACTCGTAGAATCAGTATTCGCTATTCCTGGTATAGGTAAATATATAATAGATGCAATCAAGATACGTGATAATATGATTATTCAAGGTGGAGTACTGTTTTTGGCTATATCATTTAGTTTTGTTAATTTATTTGTAGACATTTTATATGGATACATAGACCCAAGAATCAAATCACAGTACAAAACTATAAAGAAGGGAGCAGCTCACAGTGAATAACAGAAAAAACAGTTTATGGAGTGATGCATGGACAAGACTGGTTCATAACAAATCAGCTATGCTGTCTCTGATAGTATTGCTAGTAATGGTATTGAGTGCTGTATTTGCTGATTTTATTGCACCCTATCCATATGATCTTCAGAATTATGAAAAAACATTTCAGTTTCCAAATGCACAGCATTGGTTAGGAACCGACAATTTTGGAAGAGATATATTAAGTAGAATTATTTATGGAAGCAGAATTTCTTTATTAGTTGGATTTGCTTCTGTAGGGGCTTCAATTGTATTTGGAGGTTTGTTAGGAGCTATCTCAGGGTATTACGGCAACAAAATAGATAATGTAATCATGAGAGCTATGGATATTCTTATGGCCATACCAGGAATGCTTCTTGCCATATCTATAGCAGCGGCATTGAAGCCAGGACTACTTAACCTAGTTCTTGCCATATCTATCGGAGGTGTACCTAGTTACGCTAGAGTTGTAAGATCATCGGTTCTTACTATAAAGGATCAGGAATTTGTGGAGTCAGCTCGTTGTATAGGAGCTTCCGATACTAGAATAATATTAAAGCATATTGTACCGAACTGTATGGCACCAATAATTGTACAGGCTACACTGGGAGTAGCAGGAGCTATACTTTCAGCATCAGCACTTAGCTTTTTAGGACTTGGTATTCAGCCACCTACACCAGAGTGGGGCTCAATGCTTTCAAGTGCTCGTCAGTTTATAAGAGATTACTGGCATATGACGACTTTCCCTGGACTTGCCATAATGATAACTATCTATGCATTAAATGTGCTGGGGGATGGACTAAGAGACGCTCTTGATCCAAGATTAAAAAATTAAGGAGTGTTACTGTGGAAAAAATACTGGAAGTTAAAAACCTTTCAATACAATATAAAATAAACAGTGGTATTGTAAAAGCTGTTAACAATCTTAACCTTAGTTTAAACAGGGGAGAAAATCTTGGTATAGTTGGAGAAACAGGGGCAGGCAAGACAACAACTGCTCTAGGAATTATGGGACTTGTACCAAATCCCCCTGGTAAAGTTACAAGTGGAGAGATATTATTTGAAAATGAAAACCTGTTAAAGTTTAGTAAACAGAAGATGAGAAGCATCCGTGGAAAGAAGATATCTATGATTTTTCAGGATCCTATGACATCTCTTAATCCGGTAATGACAGTAGGAGATCAAATAGCTGAGTGCATAAGAATACACGAAAAAAGTTCAAAGCTACAGGCAACAGTTAAGGCAAAAGAGATACTTGAACTTGTCGGTATACCTGGAGCTAGATATGGTGATTATCCCCACCAGTTCTCCGGGGGTATGAAACAAAGGGTGGTTATCGCAATAGCTCTTTCCTGTAGTCCTGCACTGCTTATAGCAGATGAGCCGACAACAGCCCTTGACGTTACTATTCAAGCACAGGTACTGGATCTGATGAACAAGCTAAGAAAAGAGATTAACACCTCTATGCTGCTGATAACCCACGACTTGGGTGTAGTTGCAGAGGTGTGTGATAAGGTAGCTATAATGTATGCTGGTGAAATAGTTGAATATGGAACGTTGGACCAGATTTATAACAAGACGCTTCATCCTTACACCAAAGGACTATTTGGATCGATACCAGATTTAGACACAGAGGCCCATAGGCTTAATCCTATACCAGGACTTATGCCAGATCCCACCAATTTAGGAAAGGGATGCAGCTTTGCTCCTAGATGTGCATACAAAACAGCCCAGTGTGAGAAGGAAGTTATAAAATCCCATACATTAGAGGATGGACATTATGTACGCTGTGGGAATGTAGGAATAGAGGAGATGATAAAATGAGCGAGTTATTAAGAGTAAATAACCTCAAAAAATATTTTAAGACTCCTGCAGGACAGCTACATGCAGTAGACAACGTAAGCTTTGCCATAGAAAAGGGACAGACCCTCGGAGTAGTAGGCGAGTCAGGATGTGGAAAATCAACTCTTGGTAGAGTAATACTACATCTTTTAGACTCAACAGATGGACAAATAATATTTGAAGGCAAGGACATAACAAATGTATCGAAAACACAGTTAAAAGAAATTCGAAGAGATATGCAAATGATATTTCAGGATCCATTTTCATCTCTTAACCCAAGGATGAATGTAAAAAATCTAATATCTGAGCCTATGCAGATATATAACTTATTTGATGGGGACAAAGACAAACAGTTTAAAAAGACACAGGAGCTTATGGGAATCGTAGGTCTTGCAGAGCGTTTGACTAACTCATATCCCCACGAATTAGATGGAGGACGCAGACAGAGAATTGGTATAGCCCGTGCTTTGGCCCTCAGTCCTAAGTTTATAGTGTGTGACGAACCTGTATCGGCACTGGATGTATCTATACAGGCACAGATTTTGAATCTAATGCAGGATTTACAGGAGCAGATGGGATTGACATATATTTTTATTACCCATGACCTATCTGTTGTAAAGCATATATCTGATGAAATATGTGTAATGTATTTGGGGAATTTGGTGGAAAAATGCTCAGCTGCAGAGTTATTTAAACAGCAGTATCACCCTTATACTAAAGCCTTGTTATCTGCTATTCCTATAGCCAAAACAGGTGTTAAGCGTGAGCGTATAATATTAAAGGGAGAAATCACATCACCTATTAACCCTAAACCTGGATGTAGATTTGCTCCCAGATGTCTGCACTCTACTAAGGAATGTTTTGAGAAACAGCCTGAACTTAGAGAGGTTTCACCACACCACTTCGTGGCATGCCACTTACCATAAATAAAAAAAATAATAAGGGGAGAAAATTATGAAAAAACGTATGTTAGCAGGATTATTATCAATAGCATTGTTGCTTACTGCATGTGGTTCATCTACATCGACTACATCAGAAGCAGGAGACACTAAAAAAGATGTGTTAGTAGTAGCTCAGGGAGCAGATCCTAAAAGCTTAGACCCACAAGCTACAACAGATGCACCAGCAGGTAGAGTATCATCTCAGATATTTGAGAACTTAGTTGAGCAGGATGAAGATATGAATGTAGTTCCAGGTTTAGCTGAGTCATGGGATATTGTTGATGGTAATACATATGTATTCCATCTTAGAAAAGGTGTTAAGTTCCACAATGGAGAGGAATTGACAGCAAATGATGTCATGTATACCTTCAAAAGAGCAGCAGCGTCACCACATGCTAAGTCAATTATGGCTACAATAGATGTGGAAGAGTGCAAAGTATTAGATGAAAACACATTTGAAATGAAATTATCTAAACCATTTGGGCCAATATTGGCACACTTAGCACATAATGTATTAGCTATAGTAAATGAAAAAGCTATAGTTGAAGCAGGAGATGCAGCTGGTCAGAAGCCAGTAGGAACAGGACCATACAAATTCTCTAAATGGGCAACAGGTGACAGAATAGAGTTAACTAGAAATGATGAGTACTGGGGAGAAAAAGCCAAAATCAAAGATATAGTAATAAGAACTATACCTGAGACTGCAAGTAGAACTATTGAGTTAGAAACTGGTGGAATTGACGTGGCTATAGACGTATTGCCAAATGATATATCTCGTATAGAAGAAAACCCAAACACATCAATCTCTAGAAGTCCAGATTTTTCAACAAACTTTATAGTGCTTACATGTACACAGGGACCACTTCAAGACGTACGTGTAAGACAAGCTATCAATATGGCTGTTAATACAGATGCTATCATTAATGTTGTATATCAAGGAACAGGAACAAAGGGTTCAGGTCCAATGTCTCCAACTATTTGGGCACATAACAGTAACATCCCTCAATACGAATATAATGTAGAGAAGGCAAAACAATTATTAGCAGATGCAGGATATGCTGATGGTATGAAATTATCCATTACAACAAGTGATCATCAGCAGAGGGTAGATACATGTGAAATGCTGCAGAATCAATTAAAGGCTGTAGGTATAGACTTAGAAATAAGCGTAATGGAGTGGGGAGCATTTTTGGAAAAAGTATATGCAGGTTCATTAGAAATGTTTGCTTTAGGATGGTCTGCTGCAACTGGTGACCCAGACTACGCTTTATATTCTCAGTACCACTCATCAAACCATGGTGAGTCTGGAAACATGGCATTCTATACTAATGAAGACGTAGATGCTCTGCTAGACAAAGGTAGGGACGCTACAGACGAAAATGAGAGAAAAGAAGCATACTTGAAAGCACAGGAATTAATTATGAAGGATGCTCCATGTATATTCCTACAGCATGGAGAAAAAATAGCTGGATACACAAGTGCATTAACAAAGTTCAATACACATCCGTCAGGAACATTTAATTTCAGTAAATTTGAATTTTAATAGTAAATATCAGTATAATGCCTTTTCATCAAAATGGAAAGGCATTACTCACATAAAGAAGAGGTGTTTTGTATGAACAATTTTATTAGGGATATAGAAAAGAAGGTTTATGATGCAGGGCTTTTGCCATTAGAAAAACAGGCTACCCTGTGGACTGAAATATTAACAGAAAAATTTGATACAGTACTTCCCCAGATTATGAAAACCTCTAATATGGACATGTGGCTAGTGATCTGCAAGGAAAACTGTGAGGATCCTGTATTTAAAACAATAACTACATGGGATATGCCAAGCGCAAGACGTGTTACGATACTTGGATTTTATTATGATAGGGTGAAGAATCAAGTCCACAAAATGATATTAGGCTCACCATCACCAGAGATGCTGAAGCTGTATGTAAATGTTAAGGAGAGAGAAGAGGATGTATGGGATTGCTTGAACAGAATCATAAATCAGTATAAACCATCATCTATCGGCATCAACAAAAGCTCTGAGTTTGCATATTGCGATGGTATTACTAGTACATCATATGATATACTGATGCAAAAATTAGATGACGAATACAAAAAAAACATAGTAAGTTCTGAAGAGTTATGCGTTAAATGGCTCCAGACAGTAACACCTACAGAATTAAAAACTATGAAGGCTATGGTAGATATAACACACGATATTATAAAAGCTTCTTTTTCAAGAAATATAATAACACCGGGTAAAACAACAACTACAGATATAGAGTGGTACATGAGGAATTTAATAACTAAGCTTGGATTTGATTTCTGGTTTGGACCTGATGTTGACCTCCAGAGAAAAGGTAGCAGTGTAACAAGAATGTTTGATGAAGTAATTATGGAGGAGGACTTATTACATTGCGATATAGGTATTGTGTGTAAGTTCATACAACTACATACCGATGTTCAGAGAATAGGATATGTAATAAATAATGAAAAGCAGGTACCAGAAGGTTTTAACAGATTACTTCATATAGGAAATGAGTTTCAGGATATCGTTTCACAATGCTTTAAGCTTGGTATAAGTGGAAACGATGTATTCGAAAATTCAATAAATATAGCTAAAGATAGAGGAATTAAGGCCATGCTTTATACACATCCTTTAGGGACATTTGGACATGGTGCTGGACCAAGTATCGGAATGTACGATAAACAGATGCCTCAACCTGGCAAGGGTGAAAAATTAATAGAAAATAACACTTGTTACGCTCTTGAGTTAAATATAAAAGCATGCCTTTCTCATTGGGATAATCAAGAGATTTATGCATATTTAGAAGAAGATATATTCTTTAACGAAACAGTAGAATATATATCCGGCAGACAGACAGAAGTTATAGCAATATAGGAGGGAATTATGCCAAATATAGAGTTGATGAAAAAATATGCAAGATTGCTGGTGAGACTTGGTATAAACGTACAGAAAGACAAGTATCTAGTTATAAATACAGAAGCTGAAAACTATGAAATGGTAAGATATATTGTAGATGAAGCTTTAAAAAAGGGAGCAAAGGATGTAATTGTATTTTATAAAGATATACATGTAGATAAGTCAAGAGCATTCCATTTAGATGCAGAAGATTTGTCTGCAATACCACACTGGCAACAGAAGGCTATGGAGGATTATTTCAACAATGGAGCAGATTCAATAATCTTAAAAAGCAACTATCCTAATTTTCTTGAGGATATACCAGCAGATAAAACAAATGCACTTTCTCTATTGGAAGATAATCTAAGAAATTATGTTAGAAGAGGGGTGCAGAATAATGGAAGTCACTGGTGCATTGCATGTATTCCTAACAGAAAATGGGCAGCTTATGTTTTTCCAGAACTAGATGAGGAAAATGCATACGAAATGATGTGGAAATATATATTTAATTTCTGCAAAATAACTCTTGATAAAGATCCTGTAGAGGAATGGTATAAGGATAGAGAAACATTTTGGGAATATAAAGAAATTCTAGATAAGATGGACATAGATTATATCCATTTTACTAATTCAAAGGGAACTGATATAAAAATAGGTATGCATAAATCAAGCTGCTGGACATGCGGTATAAACTCTCTTGATTTTAATGAAGATAACTATCTTCCTAATTTACCTACTGCAGAAATTGCATCTTCTCCTGATAAATACAGAGTAAATGGAAGGGTATATTCTACAAAGCCCTTAGTATTCGGTGGAAAATTAGTAGATGATTTTTATATAGAATTTAAAGATGGTAAAGTAATAGAATTCTATGGAAACACAGGTAATGATGTTCTAGAAAAGATTATTAGAGCAGATGAAGGAAGCTGTTATCTTGGAGAGGTAGCTTTAGTTTCTAAGGATTCACCTATAGCTAAGACAGATAGAATTTATTATTCTACATTGTTAGATGAAAATGCATCTTGTCATCTTGCATTAGGCAAAGGATTCCCACAGTGTATTAAGGATTTTGCAGACAAAAAAAGCTTTGAAGCTTTCAATCTTAACGATTCATCTATTCATGTAGATTTCATGTTTGGTTCAGATGATATGACAGCCACTGCATACACGTATAGTGGTGAAAAAATAATAATAATGAAAGATGGAATGATTACTCTATAAAGAGTAATCATTGTCTTTTATTTTTTCTATAATAGCAGATCTTATATATTTGTTTAATATTTTTATATATGTTCCTTTTACGCCAAGACATTTTGTTTCTATAGTACCGGCACTTTCAAGCTTTTTGATAGTGCTACTTATTATGGAACGTGTAACATATGCACTGGCGGAGACTTTATTAAGTATAATAGTCGCTTCATCCTCATGCATATTTTCTATTATGGCAGCTGCAGCGGTTAATTCACTAAATGACAATGACTTTAATGCCAGATTTGTATATGTTTTTTCTATAGCCTCTGCTTCAATCTGCTTCTGCTGTTGTCTCATCAGTTCTAAAGAAATTATAACAGAGGCATAATCATATAAAAACTCTTCATTAACATCAAAAGCTTTTTCATATCGTATAAGGAGTATGCCTGATATTTTAATGAAATTGCAAAATATAGGAACTAAAGAAAAATATCTGTTTTTATATATACACTTAGTTACACCAGGGCATGTACATTTAGGCTTGTTCTCAAATGAATTATGAATAACATTATCTGTATTTCTGAAAATATCCATGTAAATGTCAGGCATAGTATAATTAACAAGAGAATCTTTGTTATGGATACACTGTGAACTTAATGGAGCATAGTATGAAAAAATGTTTCCATCATTATTAAATAAATATATATTTGAGGATAAAATATCTCCAAGCTGCATACATAATTCATCCAATGGAATAAAATTTGTAGATGATTTTTTTAATACTGAATTCAAACATTTTAGTTTATTTATAACTTCACTCATTTATACAAAACTCCAATATAATATTTTTATCATAGTTATGGCTTATTATTCAATATAGTATACCCTTTTTAAAACAAAGTCAATAATTATGAACTAATCAGTAACGTAGTTCCTCTATAGCATTATAAATAGGCATATTTCTTAACTGCTAACAATCACTTTAGACCACTTATTTTTTAAATTGAACATAAAATATAGAAGATCTAAAATAAAATTTTTAATTATATATATCACTTTTCTATCAACCGTCAAACTCCCGTGGCAAAGAAGGGAGTTTTGTGCTAAGTAATTTTTTTTAAAAATTGCAAATAATTTTAAAGTGTGATATACTTAATAGGTTAGTTTATAAGTTATAAAAGCTGGTTATATTAAGATTAAATTATTTTTTATAATAATCTTATCGTTAGTTTCAAAATTGCTATGAAGATGCTTTTCATTTTATTTCTAAGGTTTACAACAATTACCATACCTTCCTTAGGGTGTATTAAAGATTTTAAAATAGCCCTTTCAAATATCTAATAATGAAAGTAGATTTATTCTATTCTTGAATTTTTCATATAAATTATTAAAACAAATAATTGCACACGTATTCTCATTAATTTTTATAAGATGATTGTTATGAGTTCCTAATAATAGCTATTATTTTATGGGATGTCTTTAGGTGATGAAGAAGTACTTAATACAAGACTGGTTGCTAACATACTCTTTATGTTAGTTTTTTTGTTATGGTGATTCTTGCATAGAGGAAAGAATATACTTACGAATATATTATTGTTACTATACTTATGAACAATGATTAATTGGAAAGGAGGTGTCTTTTAATGACACAACATTTAATATTAACCCTTATTGGATTATTTTTAGTAACGGTATTTGCTAATATTTTAGCAACACTTAAAAGCATATTAATGGCAAAAAAAATTATGAACCCAGTGTATATCTTAGTATTTGTTGATGCTATCATTTTTGCAACAGTTGTTGGCAAGGTAACTAGCTCAAATGGATTTCATTTTGCAGTTGCATATGCATTAGGAAAAACATTAGGTGTTTTTATCGGTAGTATAATCGAAGAACGGCTTGCTCTAGGGATATTAGAAGTAGATATATTTTTAAATAATAAAAGTAAAATGATCCAAATAGCAGAAAATCTCAGAGAAGAAGGCTATACAGTTAATAATTTTTTAGCACGAGGAAATAATGGCGATAGAAGATACAAGTTAGAGGTTATTATAAGGAGAAAAGAATTCAGAGTACTTGAAGATATTATGGATAAATGTGGCGTAACAAAGCCAACTTTAAAGATTAAAAATATTAATAAGGTGGAAGGTAAAATTACCACAACAAGGATAAAGGCAATTTAAGCAAGGCGAAGAATTGTGGATTAGCCATCCTCTTTTGGAATCAATGTACTTAAAATCATAATCAACAGCTCATTAAGATCTTTAGCGTCTGTATCTACTGAAAATTCCTGAATAATCTTATTCATCTAACATCCCCCATAAAACTATATGTCTACATGGGAAACAATAGAACTAAACATAGGTGGGGACAAGCTATTCCCCTTATTGCATCGGTAAAAATGCAACCTGCCATATTCTCTTTTCATTTTTTACTAACTGAAAAGAGTAAATAAAAGGATTTTGAATAGATTTTTGCCACAAACTTAATAACAAAATATATGATTAATATGTTAATTAGTAGAATTGCTGGGTCTATAGATAATCCTGCATTACCAGTAAAAAAATTAGCTCCAAACCATCTACTTGAAGGTTCGGTTTGAAAAAAGGTTATATAGTTTATAGGAAAACCATATTGATACCTCAATATGGCGGTTGATTCCCCTGGACTACTTGGTAAGATTAATGTAGTCATTATAGCAATAATAGTGCTTGATATAAAAAAGGTTCTTCTGTTATTCATATTTCTTCCTCCTCGTATAATATTTCCAGTATCTTTCCTAAAAAATCCTTTTTTAAAAGATCATGGGTATACTTTATATCTACAATGAATTAACCGTTGTACATATTGCTATACAAACTAATCCAATAGCTTAATTCTGTAACATTTTCCAATTTGTGCAGGATAGCTTTCTGCGATTTGACCATTATAAAAGATCTCAGTTTGCATTCCTATTTGGATGTCATCAATTTTTATTTCCATATCCTGAGAATCTAATAGGGTTGCATCATTAACAGATACCTTGATTCGGTCAGCAGAATTCAACTCGGTAGAGCCTTCTTTGGGTTCTACTAACAGATAGGACTCGTTGTTCTCCAGCACCGTTGCACTAAAGGAAACCCCATTACTATCTTCTGAATTAGTACAGGCGGTTAAAATTGCAAACGTCATTATTACATACATAATCAAAAAAATTTTTTTATTCACTATAAATCTCTCCCTTCAGTTCCTAGACGATTCATAAGTAAGATTAGTTCCATGTAACACTAACCTTTAATACGTAAAATTCTCCATATCTTTTTGCAGACTATTTTCTTCTTTCATTAAATCAACCTTCATCTAAAATCCTTAAATAAATGATATTGATCAGTTGGTTATTGAATCAAAAAAATTTTCATCCAAAAACGTATTTTGCGTTTGAGCTTCAGCCTTTGATTCGTACACTACAAAGTCTGATATGCTTTTAATATTTGATATTAGCAGGTCAATAGAGCTGGGATTCTTAGAAAGCTTAAGTATTTCTGCAATTTCACCCTGGTTTTTAAGGTATTGACATTCATTCTCTACTTTCTTTAGCCCTATGGCATTTATATCATAGGATGCATCCACTTGTTCATATCGAATGATATCTCGCCAGTAGGGATAAAAAGTAATAAGCTCTAAGAATTCTTTTAAATTATCTGCTATCTTTCCATACATTCCCTCGTGATTTACATACCCAACAGGGCAATTTTCATCTTGCATGCCTCCCATATCACCGATTGTACCAAAGCAATTTCCTTCACTATCAACAGCAAAAATCCAAAAACACGGAACAGGGTAAAATTGAAAATCATCTAGGTTTTGTGTGGTACAAAAAATCAAATCGCAATTATCCTCCAATAGTTTATAAATTTTTAGATTTTTTTCATTTTCAGGAAGGGGAACAATATTTTTTCCTGCAAAAACAACTTTCACTTCTGGCTTGAAATAATATACTGCTGGTTGATTTTTTCCTTCAATATCTATCAATAATTTTTCAGATGTATCCACTAGACTTCAATCCTTTCTAGTTATTAGAGTATCGTTACTTGGTAAAAATCATCTGTGACACCTTTATTAAGAAGAAAAACATATTTTAGAATGAACATGTAATCCCTCACTACTTCAAATCAAATAGATTTATTATACCTTTGTCATCCACTATAAAAATAAAACACATTAGGTCTTGTAAAATTATATTACTACTTCTATAGTATCATCGACACACAAAAACCACAAATTATGGAATTGATATAATCAATTTATTCAATGCATATGTATTCTGTAGAGACTGATCTGTTTTTCACAGGGAATACGGATTGGGATAAAGCCTTCTTACTTCTTGCCATTTCATAAGAAACACCTTTTAATATTTCAACATATTTATTATAGTAGGTTTAGAGGATAGGTTTAGACAAAAGGATAACTAGCTTTGGAAATTATTGCAGGGATGAGGGAGTTAGGGTAGAAGTAAACAAACAGGTAAGCTTAATGACATAGTTAGATGAAAAATATAAAGGAGTTAAACTGATATCAAATTGCACTAACCTTTTTTAATTAGGTTAAATAGGATAGGTTCAATATTAAGAGTAAGGGGGAGGAAATTGAAAAGTATTATAAGGAGATACATTTATTTTTTCTTAGCTATTACAACTTATTTAATTATACATGAAGGGGTTCATGCTATACAAGCACATATATATGGAATCTATAAAGGTATGGGTATATCACCATTTGGAGTAGAGATTTTAATTACACAGCCACTTACAATTGGAGGGGTTAAGCTTGTATTATTTTCAGGGCTTAGTAGTACTGTAACAGTAACAATTGGCTATATTTTACTAATACTCCTGCCTAAAATACTGAAGTTGAGGACACAGATAGTGAAGAACTACTTGTATTATGTGATTTTGATTTTCCTATTACTTGACCCATTATATATCTCACTATTATCTTTTTTAGTGGGTGGAGATATCAATGGTATTGCTCTAGGATTAGATGTGTCCTATATGTCAGTAAGAATTGTCTACATTTTAATTTTTGTTTTAAATTTATTTTTAGTATATAGAAAACTTTATCCCGCCTACAACTCCAAGAAATTTAATTAAGTTTCATTGAACTTGGGGAAAAGATGCACTGTAAATAATATTTGGAGGTATGAAGATGGGAGCATCTATAGTATTTGCCATACCTGTATTGATAGCTGCTGCTGTTTTTATAGGAATAGGCATATTTGCATTAAGAAAGGAAACACCTATGCATTTAAGGAGAGGGTAATATGACAACCAAACGACCTAAGGGAGTAACTTTCATTGGATATTTTTATATTTTCGGTGCAATTGCACTTTTATTATCTCTGGTTTTAGGTACCAAGCAAGACGTACCAATAGGTTTAAGATTTGGCATGCCTCATGTGCCAGAAAATGTTATAGTGCCATTTATAGTAGTATTGTCACTGGTTATTTCATATGGATATTTAACATTGAAAAAGTGGGGTTATTGGCTGATGATACTCTATTCGTTATTATTTTTACTTATAAGTTTGAGTTTATTAATTGAATACAATACCCAACCCTTTATCGGCAATACAATATGGTCAATATTTGTTATAATTTACACCTCCAGAAAAAAGAAGGCTTTTTTAAAATGAGACTAAGGTATATGATACATTTTCTTTTTAAGGGGAATTTGACGCATTAGATGTCATACATACAGGCGACCTGTGGTCCCCCGGTTCCTACACATCTTCTATTCACGACGAATTGGATAAAGAGTGTAAAATGAAAATAATTTATTTTATAGAGGAGGTATCACAATTGAAAGGATTTATTTCTACCTTTTTTGCTTGTATTGTTATTTGTTTGATTGCCACATTTTTCTTCGCTAGTTTTTTAGATAATATTTGGGCTATTATTGTTTTTATTGCATTCCTATTAGCAGTGTTAATTACAGTTTTTTTGAATCAGGAGTCTAGAATTGAAGAATTGGAAAAGAAAATGGAAAAGTTATTAAATAATGAACTGGATTAAGAAATACCCTCACAGCTGCTTTTAAAGACGACACAGGTAAAACATTTTAATTACCTACATGATACTCTATTTATTATTAGGTTCTTAATAGGAGGTTGATTCCATGAAAGAAGATAATAGTTTCCATAAGGATATGGAGGATTTAAATGAATGGCAACAGAATCAATATAATCCTGGACACTATATTGGCACTGGAAGAGTTCAAAGACCCATTTTAAACTTAGCAAAATACCCTGTATTGCTGATTATATCAGGTTTAGTAGGATTAATTGTACCAATTATGCTTTTGCTATTAACTGATATTGCTATAACAGAATTGCTTTTTCTTTTCTTCCCTCCTTCTATTTTTCTAATAGGAGGTATCTTAAGGCTTAGACGCAAGTAATTCAATGAATATACTTTAACTTATAGTTACTTCTATATAAAAACTGTTAAGGAATAGAAATATATGCTTAATATACTAGCTTATATATCTATTCTTTCATTTTTCATCAGTTAACCATGCTGTGTTTGTAATATCTCAATGCAGGTAAACTTGATAAAGGTATTATTGGCATATCAACATCCATTAGTCTTTCGCCATTTGTACCTATGAAAGTCATCATCACAATAGTGACAGGTTTTAAAAATTTACTCTTCCTGTCCATAGTACCCTCCCTGTGTATAAAGCTAATGCTCTATTAACTCGTTTATTGCACATAATCTATCAAATTCACCTTAAAAAGATAAAGTATCATAAAAGGTAAGAAAAGAAAGATTCTTCATTGCTTTCAGAATGAATGAGGACTAAGGAGGTTGTCATCCTGAGTTTCTTTATTAAGTGAAAAGATGTTATAACAACCTTCTTTGTAGTATACTACTAGCTCATTTATGCAAATACTTTGCTCTATGATGTTTTTTTATGTCCCATGATAAACGCGTAATTTTATTGTTGGTTTTTCTGAAAAGGTTAAATTATATTCGGCTATTGCTCCATTCTTCAGAGGAACTCTCAACTCCATGTTCTTGTCATGCCTAAATGCCCATATTTCTGCTCCGTTGTTGTTCAAAGAGTGATTAATATAGTCATCATAAAATTTCTCAATAGCTGTGATAAATTCTTTTAAATAGCTTGTTTTTATCTGCCATTCATAGGAATACACAGTTGTTTTGCCCTTTGTTTCATAACTTTCTCCAACCATTGCTGCAGATTCTCCAAAATTATTGATTATTTCCTGGAGAGAATCACATTCAAGCAGGAATTTTAATTGTTTTTCATCAAATTGTATCTTATTTGGAGTTTTAAATTGAACCATCTTATTTAATATTCTTGGTTCTTCATCTTTGCTAACAAATACACTAATGTAACCATAAGGAAAGTGCCAAGAGTAAATAGTTTCAGCAAAGTTTGTACTTTTTTTATTTAAGATACCATCTATTTCCTCTATGTTGGTATTAGTAGTTATTTTCTTATAGGCTTCATAAATATTTGAGTTTTTCATCTCCTCTAAAGTAAACTCCTGTCTCAACAATGCTTTTATGTTTAACTTAAATTCAGATGTCTGGTAATTTACGCTTTTGAATATCATCAGCAAATATATAGATATTGACAAGCCCAAAAATATTAGTATATATTTCTTTCTCAACAACTCGCCCTCCCCTTCACCGAATACGCCTTAAATAGATAATTTGTAGCAGGTGAACTATAAATAGCCATAGTTAGGTTTTTATGATTTTGTTATAAAGGCTTATCTTTCATATCAATTACTTTATTTTTTTCTTTGTAAACATAATAGAAAAACCCTGCCATTAATACATTCCCAACTATTAATCCTATTAATACTGCTGAATCGAATTTGTTAGATATTAAATAATTAATGCTACTGACAGTTCTAATAATAATCGATATACAGTATACAATAATTATACTATAGTAATGAATTAATTTTTTATCTTGTAAATTTATAGCTGAAAAGAATAATATTGCACCAAAAATAATCGATGTAGAAGGATATAAATATATAATTTCTTTTGTAGATAAAAAGCTACGTAAGTAAGGCCAACCCATATAAAGATAATAGAATCCGTGTAGTGCTATTATTGGTTGTATAAAGTTCACAAGAAATCACCTCCCTAGTATAATTAAACGTAATTGCTACAATACTTTTTTCCCTGTCGTATCTATATATCCCCATTTACCATTAACTTTTACTGGAGACAGACCATTACTAAACCCTTTGACCTCATCATACTGAGGATTAATTACCCACTGATTCTCCTGATTTACAAAGCCCCATTGGTTATTCATCTTAACAGCACCTAAACCCTCTTGGAATACTCCAACTGCTTCATATTGAGGTTTAATAATAATATTGCCTCTTATATCCATATATCCGTATTTATCCTGCATTTTAATCCCAAGGTAGTTTGGTGAACTATATGCATCTATCTCGTCGAACTGGGGCTCTATAAGAATATTGCCTTTATTATCTATTAATCCATACTTTTGTTCCAGTTTAATAATCCCTAAATCATAATTGAAAGGCTTTATTTCATCAAACTGTGGCTCTAATACAACATTCCCCTTTTTATCCACTAGACCCCATCTATTATCACTGTAATTAGGCACCATAACAAACAAGTCATTATAAAAGGCTTCTAGCATATCATATTGCGGTTCTATGAGGAATTTCCCCTTATTATCAATATAGCCCCACTTATTTTTCAATTGTACGACTGCTCCATTATTTCTAAAATGCCTTCCAGTTGTAAAGATTGGCTCTATTACAATCTTGCCCATTTTATCTATATACCCAACTCTTAGGTGACCTGCTTTCTCAACTGCTACTAAAGCTAATCCTTCAGAAAAGGGTAGAGCGGTACAAAACTTTTCCTCTGTTAAAAGATTGCCATTTTTATCTATATATGTCCATTGATCATCAATAGCTACAGCAGCAAAATCTTCATGAAAGCTAAAAAAATCATTATACTTAGCTTCTATAACTAAATTTCCTAGCTCATTTATGTAACCCCATTTGTCATTTATCTTTACAGCAGCCAATCCTTCACTGAATCCATAGGCCTCCTTATATTGTGGCGCTATAATAACTTCTCCATATGTATCGATAAATCCCCATTGTCCATTTTGCTTAATTTTAGCTAGTGGTTCCGTAAAATATAAATCTCCATCATCATATTTAGGTTCAACAATTATGCTACCATCTTGGTGAATATAACCGTACTTTTTATTTCTCTTTACTTGAATAAGACCATCAGATAAGAAAGGTCCAATCTCTTCATAAACTACTTCTAAGATAATCTTTCCTTCCTTATTAACAAGTCCATAATATCCATCTTTTTTCACTTTTATATAATTCTCTGAAGAGTAGTAAATATCTTCAAATTGAAGGTCTAATAGAATTTCTCCATTTTTATTAATGAACCCATATAACCCATCTATTTCAACAATTGCTATACCCTCATCAAAAAAAATAGATACATCTTTGTAGAGATATTCATCTATTGATGTCATATATATCATCCATGCTAAAACAATCATCACTATTACTAGCAGTAATTTACTATGTTTTGATTTCATCATTATCCTCCCTCGTTAGTTCAAATCTTTATATTCTTTTTATATGCTTTACATTTCTCACCTAATTCGTCTAAAAAAGGATTAGACACAATAAAAATGACGTGGGGAGATTATACAGTACTATACTCCCAAAGATAGTACCTGCTAAAGGTGCTGTTTCAAATAATGCAGCAGCAGTTAAAACATATTTAAGCTTTCCTTTTTTTCTACGCTCTTCCCAGCTTCTGATAAACTTAGTCTCCTTATCCTTCAAAATTTCTCCCCCTAATATTATCCAACTTAATTTACTGTGACATGGAATTCACCAATGGTACAATTCATTGATACCCGCACCAGCACCAGCACTATTTTGTCTTTCAAATATTAGTTCAAAAGAGTCTGCTACCCCATATCCAGATACAGGAGGAGCAAATATTTGAACTAATCTCCAGCCTTCTGTTGCATGCTGTTCAACTATCTTATGATAATCCTCAACAGGTTTTCTGCCTTTGAAAGTCGTCTTTAACTCTATTTTCACAAACTTGTATTCATACATGTGGATATCCTCCCTTCGCAATTAGGCTTATTTTTCTTATACAATCATCTATATGCCTATAGAATGTTCCTCTACTCCTTTTATAGTAACACCCCCATCCAAAAATTACAAATAATGGAATATACATAACGTTTAGCTAGGTAATATAATTAACATCTGAGGAGGTCAGTAGATATATTTCTTTATTTCTACTCATACATTAGAAATAAAGACCAAGCTAAGGGGTAGGGCTATTCAAAATGAAATATAATAGATAGTTATTTGAAGAGTACAGGAAATAAGTCATCTAGTACGCATGGTTAAAATTTCCATGAAAGGGATCATCATAGAGAAATTTGTTAAAAATCAAGTTTGAATGACCTGCAATAGATGATAAATAAAAACACTATTTTTCATCTAATAATTATAATTCTTTATCCTTGCTCATAAATTATAACTATAGAAATATGTCTATAGGGGGAATGGAAGTGTATAGGAAATTTATAATAGGTGTCTCTATACTATTGATATGCTTTATGATTTTAGGAACTATTACAATACTATATAGAGAAGAGGTTTTAAAGAATATAGGGACAGCATCAGATAAATATGCC
Source organism: Natronincola ferrireducens (assembly GCF_900100845.1). NCBI lineage: Bacteria > Bacillati > Bacillota > Clostridia > Peptostreptococcales > Natronincolaceae > Natronincola > Natronincola ferrireducens. Next base: position 58,430 of record NZ_FNFP01000007.1, read on the forward strand.
AGTGAATATTTTGGAGAATATGTAAAATGGGAATATGATATGATTAACGACAATCCAAATTATGATGATTTAAAGATATTAATAGATGTTGCAGAAAAAAGATTATATTTACTAAATGGGAATGAGCTAATAAAAACATACCCTATAGCCAGTGGCAAAGCTAGTACGCCTTCGCCATTAGGATCATGGAAGATTGTCAATAAAGCTAGATGGGGTGGTGGATTTGGTACTAGATGGATGGGTCTGAATGTACCCTGGGGTAAGTTCTAATAAGAACACATATGAAAAATTATGATAACTACCTGCTAAATTTTGTATTTATAAGTATTATAAACTTATTATACCTAATAAACAATGCGCTTAACAATAAGCGTTTTTTTATTTTGCTCTTTTCTTATTAATATTGAGGAGGATTCTACCAATAAAGAAGATAGAAGATCTAAAGATAAAATTGAATACAAAACTTGAAGAAAATATGTATATGTTGGAAGAAAAAATTGGCTGTTTGCTGGAAGTCCAAAAGGGACAACACTAGTACAACGGTATATAGCCTGGTTGAAACAGCAAAAGTCAACGGCTTAAATCCATATAAATATTTACAGCTTCTACTTAGTGCTCTTCCAAAATTGCCATTTTAAAAAGATACGGAACTACTAGATAACCTGCTTCCGTGGGACTCAAAAGTCATGTGATTATTTATCGCTTACTTGCAAGTAGGCTCTAACATAGCAATAGGGCAGGATCAAAGTTAATCCCACCCCAACTAATGACAAAAAGTCTTAAATTCTTACTAGAAATGAGTTATTTTTTCATATACAGTAGTACACAAACTATTTTACAGACTCTGCTATTACATCTTCTATATCTTTAACATTTATAATTTACTACTATCCACTTGGTTTGCAGGTTTTATAATCATACACATTACATACAATTTACAATAAAGATAGCTACTTATAGGGATATATTAAATCATATTTTGGTTCTATTACAAAATTTTCACTAGAGTCTATAATTCCCCATTTCGTTCCTTTAGGAGTAATCATAGAAACTGTAGCAAAATCTCCATAAAATTCTCCTGCAAAATCATATTCAGGCTCAATCACAAATTCCCCAAAAGTGTTAATAAAACCCCATTTTTCCTCTCCTTGTTCATTTAGTATAGAAACACTATAATGTGATTGAGAGTTGATATTGGCGTTATTAAATATTGCTTCAGTTATTTTATTGCCATTTGTATCAATAAGACCCCATTTAATATTTTCATCTTCTCTTATGCCATAAAAAGCTCTCCCGTTATTAAAGCTTGTGATATAATCTAACCCATCACAAATGACATTGTTATGTTCATCAATAATTTTACTTTTTTCGTTGCCATCCATATCGTTATATGTTATTATCGCACGGGATTCTATAAAATCAGTTGCTTTGTTTGAGCCAACAGAAAACAATGGCAGTCCATTTTTATCTATGTAGAAGCTAGTATTGGTATCCTCACTATAGACAAGAGCTTTTCCTTCTGAAAAATTTCTTGCAAAGGAATAATTTTTATTATATAGTTTATCTCCACTTTTGTTAATAAAAAAATGTTTGTTATTTATTGAAACTACAGCAACTTCATTTTTAAAGGAAGATACCCAGTCATATTTAGGTTCTATTGCTATATTTCCTGACTGGTCTATAAATCCCCATTTCCCATCCTTTTTAATTCCTGCGTAGCCTTCTGAAAAATCAAGGACATAATCATATTTTATAGGAATTTGCACAATGCCTTTTTCATTAATAAACCCCCATTTAGAAAATTGCATAACCCTAGCATAATCTTCATAGATCCTATCAATAAAATGGTAATGGCTATGTGTCCTTAGAATGTTTTTACCATTTTTATCTGTTATTTCATATTTATTATCATCTTTTACAATAAAAAGAGTGGTAACCTCATTTGTACTATTTATCATATTATAAATACCATATAATATAGTTATCAAAAACATTATACAAAGCGGAAATAACATTTTTCTTTTATTTTTCATTATTATCACCCTTTATATCTATACCTATATAATAGCTTCCCATAACTATAAGAAAATTACTTGCATACAAAATTAAATAGATTGGTATATTAGTTATAAAATTTATATGCCCCCTAGAAATAGCAATATAATTACCAATAATTATAGATAAAAAACTCAATAGAATCCTCAATTTTTTTAAGGGAATTGCTAAAAATAGATGTTTTAATGGTAAAAAATAGATTAGTAATACATTAATAATTGTAGATAAAATTAGGATAGATAAAGTTTGTTGAATACTCATGTTTGCCTCCCTAATCGCTAATATATTAGGTGAAAAGTATAATGTGCGACTATTCACATTATACTTTTCACTTAGTTTAATACTTATTCATATCATTAATCATAATGCAACATGGATTTTCGGGAATCATTTGCATTGATTTAAATATCATTGTTGACTTGGTTAACCCTATTTACATTTATGTCTAGATAAATATTGAATGATATGCTATGTCTTTTATATGATATCTTGGTGAATAGTCCTTATCAAAGAAATATGCTTGTGTATATCTTTTAACCAATGAACCTAACTGACCATGATACCATTCGTTTTCTATATAATATAATGCTTGAGAATCTTGAAAAGCAACAGGAATGGCGCCTATTATTGCACCTGCAACAGCTGCTGCCAAAGGATTTACGAAGCAGACATATACAATGGCACTAGTAAGTAGTGATAAAGAAATAGCTTTTAATACATTATACAGCCTTAAGCTCTTATATGATCCTCCTCTGTAATTAGTAAACTCATACTCTGAATATGGTGAATCACTCTCTGCAACATAAGCACGCCCCTGTATTCCAACATCACTCCCATTATCTTCTGGTACTATAACTGCATCTTCTGGAATTTGTATTGAGCCTTCGTTTATTTCAATTGCTTCTACTCCATTAACTTTTACTGTTGTGTCGTTATTGGCTAAGACAGCTAACTCACTGTCATTATTAAGCATTTCTAAAGTTACATCTCCTGATAAATTTTCACTCTTATGAACAATCATTGTTTCGCCATTCATGTTAATTATTTCTGTATCGCTCTTGCTTTCTACTTCTGCATCACTGGCAAAAGCATATAATGGTGTTATTGCTAATAGAAAAAATATCAAAACTAAGGATACTAATTTTTTCATTTGTTACCCTCCTATTTTTTTATTCTCTTACTTTAGTAAAAACTGATGAGTAGGGCCGGCCCCTATTATTATGTATTTGACGTATCCTTTGCTTTACCTTCTCTAAAAGACTAATTAGCCAAATTCAACCATTATATGACCATATCCAGTGATAAATAACCATTTTCAATTCATGTCTCCTATTAAAAAGTAATTATTTCTTTAAGTTTTTCAAACTTATATCTGCTCATGTAAGCTGTTTTTTTAGTACCACTAAATTCAATTTTATAAGATCTATTGCCTATTTCTTGTATTCTAGCGATTTTGCAAATACTTACTATGAAAGATTGATGCACTCTTAATAAGTTTCTATTTAACTTGTTTTCTAGCTCTGTTAATGTTTTGTTTATAATGTACTCCTCTTTAATAGTATGAACAACTGTATCCCTACCTACTTTTTCAATAAAAATTATTTCTTTCAATGGTAGCATTAATGTATTATTTTTATCTTTTACAGTTATCATGCTGATATTAGATTGGCTAGAAATCTTCATTATACTTAGTACAAGTTCGGCTAGATTGTTTTTAAAAACAGCAACATCTATTGGTTTGAGTAAGTAACTTGAGTTGTGCAAAAATTAAATAGCAACCTTGAGTATCTTGAACAACTCATCTAATGCAACATTATTTACTGTCTTAAGATGTATAAATCTTATTAAATCCTGGAAGGTAACCCCTTTGATGCTCCTAATAGCATGCCCTAGAGTAAACTCCTGTTGTTCTTGGCTTTTTCTAAAACGATAAACTTCAATATAGGTGTATGCCAAGTAAACAATAGACCAAAATCTTTTTAAACCTTTGAGTTTACGCATTTGGTAATGCTTTAAACCCAGTCTATCTTTTAGATATAGAAAAGAAGTTTCTATGCTCCATCTGATTGAATAGTATTCTAGGATGGTCATAGTAGATAATTCTATATCAGTAGACACAATACAGGTTGGTTTCCCTGCAGGTGAATTAGCCTCCCAGCATATTAATACTACAGCATTGTCAATGCCATTAATACCACCTTCGTAGCGATATACTTTATATTTTTTACCCTTGAAGGTAACGACATCAAGGTCATGATCTTCAATATATCCTACAAAGTCAGAGATTTTGATTTTTATCCCTTGAGGGTAGATACATCTATTGGTTTTTAAACCACCAATAAGATGGAGCCCATAGGATAAACTTTTTTCAATAATTTTTTTAGAAGTAAACCAACTATCTGCCAAAAGATAGGTGGGATACTTGGTTTTGTTATTATATTGATGGAATACCTCTAAATTTTAAGCTTTAGCTGTCATACATTTTGCATGACAATTATTCTATTGTTGGGGTTTAAATAGTCAGTATGTACCTAAGGAGTGATGAATAATAATCCCGTATTCTTCAGAACCCAAATGCCCCTTGCTGCTAACGGCTTTTCATGTTTATCTAGAACGGTCATCAAGCTATCCTCTAGGTTGGTGTTGGTTTCATTGGCGATACAAATAAGGGAAAATAATACATCCCCCAGTTCTTCCTCCCAGCCTTGGGTAGGGGCAAATTCCTTTTCTCCGTAGTTCGTGCCCTTTAGCACTTCCTTTGAAAGTTCTCCTACTTCAGAGGCGATGTCAATCATTCTAATTTCAATCTTTGTATTCATGCCTTTTTCTTGAGTAAATCCGTTGACTATTTTTTGTAGAGCTGATAATTCCATTTCATTCCTCCTTGGTTAAATGTCACCCATTTATTTTTAGTGTTATTTACGTTTAAGCCGTAAGATACCTCCTATTAGAAAGATAGAAGGGGGGGAAGAAAAGAAAAAGTATATCTGTTATAGCAGAATCTGTTAAAAGCAAAAGCATAATTGGTACAGTTAGTCCTACTAAACCTGCTATAATCAGCAATACAGGATATTTTGCTAAGTTTAAAATAGGTCGTTGGATTCTTCCAGTGCCAATATAGTGACCAGGATTATATTGATTCTGTTGCCATTCATTTAAATCCTCCATATCCTTTTGGAAGCTATTATCCTCTTTCATAAAATCAACCTCCTTGTATGCCTCTCATAAGTAAATTGATGCACATATTAAACAAAATACATAAGGGTTTGTGTAAAAGCAGGCTACATTGCCCAATTATTAATTAAAGTTTCTTGATTATCATTTTTAAGGGCTTATATAAAGCCAGCAGAAGGATTAAAACACTTATCCCTATTATGGCAGAATAAGTATCTCCAGAAAGATATATTTCTGTTGGACCATCTGCTCCACCTATTATGCCTATACTTGAAGCATGATTAGGGGAAGTAGTAAACCTAGCTACTATTCTGGCAATAAATATAATAATCAAACATAAGAGCAAATGCTTGCTAAAACTCCATTTGGAAAATAACTTTTTCATAAATTCATTCTCCTTTTATTTGAGGAATTTTTATCTGTTTCATCAATGTAAGTTAAGGCACTGTAACTTTCCTAACTATGTACTAAGAAATGCTGGCGGTTTTCTCATTCAGGAAAACAATCAATATCAAAAAATGTATTTTTCATTTGCGCCTCGGTCTTTGAGCTGTATACTATAAATTCTGATGTGCTTCTGATATTTGATATTAATAGGTCGATAGAGGAGGGATTCTTAGTTAGTTTAAGTATTTTTGCAATTTCACGCTGATTTACAAGGTATTGAGGTTCATTCTTTACATTCTTTAGGCTTATAGTCTTCATATCGTAGGGCTTTTCCATTTGTTCATATCTAATGATATGTCGCCAGTAGGGGTAAAAGGTGATAAGCTCAAAAAAATCTTTTAAATTATTGGCTATCTTACCATACATTCCCTGATGATTCACATATCCAACAGGATAATCATCATCCGACATGTTCCCCATGTCACCGATTGTGCCAAAGCAATTTCCTTCACTATCAACAGCAAAAATCCAGAAACACGGAACAGGGTAAAAGTGGAATTCCTCCAAGTTTTGTGTAGTGCAAAAAATCATATCACAGTTATCTTTCAATAACTTATATATTTTTAGATTTTGCTCATTTTTAGGAACAGGAACAATGTTTTTTCCTGCTAAAACAACTTCGACGTTCTCATCAGAATAATATGCTGCTGCTTGATTTTTTCCTTCAATATCTATCAATAGTTTTTTAGGTCTATCCACTAGACTTCAATCCTTCCTAGTTATTAGAGTATCTTTGCTTGGCGAAGCCACTTGTTGCGCATGGAAAAGATGATGTGTAACATTGCATAAAGTAATTATTATATCGTCTAAACGCACTCATCATTAGTTGAAAATTTACTGTTTTTTTACTAAGTCAATATTATGATTTAACTATCTCTTTTGTAATCCTTAAGAGTAAATTTAGCAATATTAAAGAAAGTATCTCTGTTGAAATAAGGGTCATAAATAACCTATAATGTTCAGTTTTGTACTTTATAAAAAAAAGACTTAAAAAATAAACAATAGAACTAATAATTATGGATATTAATAAATTTTTCTTCTTAACTAAATGTTTATATTTATTATTTGATATTATATAAAAGACTTCTAGTAGGAATATTGATGAAAACATTAATTTTAGAATGTAATTTACTGCGATTACAGTAGTTTCGTTACTTATAGGCGGTCTATCCATATACCACCAATAATATTCTTCGGTTATGCCCCATCTAGAAAAATCGCTAGGTAAAATTATAATATCCTGATACCAAATCAACATAATCATAAAAAAAATATTGAATAATATTATAGAAATCAAGGAAATCATTAATGCTCTATGTTTTGTCATAATTAAGTCCCCCGTAGAATTTATTATATATTTTCCATCAGTATAGCTGTTCCTCCTTATATATCTTGTGTCGCCTAGAAAAGATGATGTGCAATATATATCTTATTTTGCTACTTTACAATATACGAACTACGCGTCTTAATAATATTTTTGTATTTATAACTTCCATATCATTGAATATTCTATTTCCTTAGTTTCATCATTCTCTTTCTCTTCTTTAATCTTAAATCTATGCTTTTTATAAAAGTTTAAAGCCTTTATATTCCTAGCGTAAACATCTAAACTTAAAACAGAATATTCTTGTTTGCATCTTTCAAGCAATTTACTTCCTATACCTTCATTCTGGTATTTACTAGAAACAAATAATCCTGCAATATATGATTCTTCAATAATACCTATGAAACCTTTTATTTCATTACCTTCTTCATAGACAAGGACAGTAGCATCTGGCAAAGCATTCTTCACATACTCATAGTTTGACTTCCAATAGTCTGCTGGTATAAAGTCATGAGCACTAATATTTGCTTCCAGCCAAATTTTCATTATACTATCTATTTTAGAATTATCTAATTCTTTTATCATCAAATATCCTCCTATTTTATAAAAATTTCAGTCCATAATTTTTGACACATAATTTTACAGATACATAGTTAAATATACTTATTTTTGTTACATATTTTTCATCTAATTCGTCTTAAGAAAGACAATGTGCCATTATCAAATATTACATTCATTACTCAACTTGACAAGTTAGATGCTGATGATTTTGATTTCAATGCTGAATAAAAGCCTAAGCTAAATACTACAAGCATTAATAAATAAGCGATTAGCAAAGCTATACTTACTTGAATGTCATTTGTAAATAATGTTACGATACGAACCCCCGACCCTAAAAAGCCTAGAGCATAATAATGAGCTGTATTTATTAAAAAAGGGTTTCTACTAGTAATGTCTAATAGCAATTGCCAAATGTATAAACTAATTAAAATACCCCATGCAATATTCCCTAGAATAAAACTTTTCATTGTATTCATGCTTAAATTACCAAATGCTCTTCCCACAAAAAACCAAATTGCCATACCGCCGCCATACATCCAAGGAACATGTAAAAGACTGGCTAGTTGCAAATATACCTGATTATTCCTTGTTATTCCCAATCTCATAAATCCCTCAATGTAACAGCCTATTATAAGCGGTAACAAGACTAGTAAAACTAATCTATACTTCATATTTGTTTTCAATGGCATTTGTCCTTCCCCCTTTTAGCATTAAATTATATCAACTAACATAGCTATGTCGTGTTTTTTCATCATCTATGTATCTATAGAATATGGTTCTACTCCTTTTATAGTACCACCCATATCCAAATATTACAAACACTACACCACGCATAAAACCTGCCTCCAAATGATATAATCAATACTTAAGGAGGTCCGTAGATATATTTCTTTATTTCTACTCATACATTAGAAATAAAGACCAAGCTAAGGGGTAGGGGGTTACCCACATATGGCAGGTAGTTATCTGAAGGAGGATAAAAGTATGAGCCAATTAGGTTCAGATAATTACCAAAGAGAAAACTATCATGTAGGAATTTACTGTAGATTAAGTCATGAAGATGGGGAAACGGGAGAGTCCAACTCCATAGGAAACCAAAAAGCGATGTTGACCAAGTATGTCATGGATAAGGGCTGGAGCATTGCAGATATCTATATTGATGATGGTTATACAGGCGTATCCTTTGAAAGACCTGGGTTTATGAGGCTGCTGCAGGATATCAAGGCAAAGAAGATATCCATGGTGATAACAAAGGATATGAGCCGTCTAGGAAGGGACTACATCCAAGTAGGACACTATATTGAGAAGTTCTTTCCAGAAAATCGTGTGCGATTTATAGCCGTCAATGACAATATTGATACGGGAAACCTTGAAGGAAACGACATGACACCCTTCAAAGCCGTTATCAATGACATGTATTGCAAGGACATCAGCAAAAAAGTACGAAGTGTCTTTAATCATAAGAGGCATGAAGGAAAATTTATTGGCGCCTTTGCTCCTTACGGTTATGAAAAGGACCCAAAGGACAACAGTCACCTCATTATCGACAAAGAAATTGCTCCTACTGTAAGAAGAATGTTTCAACTGTATATTTCAGGATATGGGTTTACAGCCATTGCTAAGAAGCTAAACGAAGAAGGGATACCATCTCCTGCCTACTACAAAAACAGAAAGTACGAGACTTTTAATGTAGGGAAGGCAAGGGTGCCTAAGTGGAGCCATAGCTCTGTAAAGGCTATCTTGAAGAATCCAGTTTATACGGGTGTTATGGCACAAAATAAGTCTAGGAAGATAAACTACAAGTCCCGAAAGACTGAAAATCTACAGGAAAAAGACTGGATTGTAGTAGAAGGAACCCATGAAGCCATTATCTCACCTGAGGATTTCAAAAAGGTAAAAACCTTGATGAAGCATAAGAATAATGACTTTTCAGGAGCAAAAAAAGCTGTAAAGCTTTTTAGTGGATTCGCCTTCTGTGGAGATTGTGGAGAGTATATGACCTATACGAAAGCCCCCAGTGGCAATTATTTCTTAATCTGCTCTGGTTATAAACGGTTTGGGAAAAGTCATTGTACTAGGCATTCTATCCTAGAAGAAAAGCTGGAAGAGATGATATTGAAGGACTTTAGAAAACTGGTCCGTAAATTCGCCGATAGGGAAAGGCTAAAGAAAAAAGCAGAACAAGTTGTTAACAAAAGAAAGACCTCCAAAAACATGTATGAAGACGAACTAACCTCAGTAGACAAACGATTAGGAGACATTCAAGTAATGCTGAAGTCTCTCTATGAGGATAAGGTCAAAGGGGTTATCGATGAGGAACAGTTCCTTGAATTCTACAATGCCTTCAACAAGGAAAAGGTTGGTTTAAATAATCGCTATGACGAACTGAAAAAATTCCTGAATATCACAGAGAAGCAGGAGGATAAACAGAAAAAGGTTGAGCAGCTGGTGGATGATACATTAAACTTAAAGAAGCTGAACCGTTTAATCCTAGCTGAGATGATAGAGAAGGTCGAGGTATTGGAATTTGAGGACATTAAGATAAATTACAAGATAAAAAACCCCTGCCAGTAGTGTTCTTACTGACATATAACCTGGGGTAGATACGGAATACATGGCACCAACAAACCCAATAGTATCGGCTACAATGCTTCGGCTGGATGTATCCGTATGAACAATAGAGATGTAGAGGATCTATATAAGTATGTTAAGGAGGGCACACCCGTTGCCATTGTCAATGGTCTCCATGGCCCCTTTGGTTATGGTCTTAAACCCATAAAACCAGGGGATTTTGGAGCAGATGTGATGGAAATCCAAAGAAGACTTCGAGCGAGAGGTTATTATAATTTTGATTACCTAGATGGTAAATATGGGCCCATGATGGAGCAGGCAGTGTATAATTTTCAAAAGGATCATGACATTCCGAAGAATCCCCAAATAGAGTGGGAAACCTATGAAGCACTGGGAGTTATTTTGATGGAATAAAACAATAGTAAAGCCGACAAGGAGTATGAGTTTCCAACCCAGATGTTTGTGAAGAAGGGGATACCACCGACCATTAATTTAGGTGGATAAAAGATGACCCATGTTCTCTGAGTAGGTATTGTATATTAAATTTACTTAGAAGTATAGTTACAGGGAAAAATAAAATTAACTACTTTTCAGACATAACTATATTATGGAGGACCTATGCCAAATCATTGGAGATAGGTCTTTTTTTTATTTAGACAAACATCATTTCCCTGCTTTTTCATACTATGATATATAATACAAATTTTGAAGTAGTAGAGGGAGATGGAAATCGTGTGTGGAATTATTGGTTGGGTTAATCTAGAAGAAAGCATTCTAGAAAAAAAGCATATGATGGAGACTATGACAGAAAAATTAAGCAAAAGAGGCCCTGATGATATGGGTATATACGGAAATAACAATGTGCTCTTTGGTCATAGACGGCTTGTTGTGGTGGATCCTCAAGGGGGTCGACAGCCTATGACGAGACAGCTGGAGGATAAAAGATACACCATCATTTATAATGGGGAGCTATACAACACTGAGGAATTAAGGAAAGAACTATTGGAAGTAGGACATCACTTTCACTCTTATTCTGATACGGAGGTTTTGCTAACATCCTATATAGAGTGGGGAATAGATTGTGTGGAGAAATTTAACGGGATTTATGCCTTTGGCATATGGGATGATTACAAGCAATCTCTATTTATGGCACGGGATCCCCTAGGAGTAAAACCTTTATTTTACACTAGAGTAGGCAATCACTTAATGTTTGCTTCTGAAATTAAGGCACTATTAGCCCATCCTCTTGTGAACCCTATAGTTGGAGAAGAAGGAATTGCAGAAATATTTGGTTTAGGACCTGCTCGATCCTTAGGCCATGGAATTTTTCAAAACATCCACGAAGTTCCTCCAGCCCATTGGCTTTATTACAACAAAGAAGGTTGCAAATTAAAAAGATACTGGCAGTTAGTCAGTAAAGAACATAGGGAAGATTTTAATACAACTGTGGAACATGTAAGAAGTCTATTAATCGATGCCATAGAAAGACAGCTGGTTTCAGATGTTCCAGTCTGTACCTTCTTATCTGGAGGTGTAGATTCCAGTGCGATAACTGCCATAACCGCCAATGCCTTTAAAAGAGATGGCAGGGGTCAGCTAAATACCTATTCTATTGACTATGTAGATAATCAGGTGTATTTTAAAGCCGATGAATTTCAACCTAATGCTGATGGGTACTATATACAAATTATGAAAAATTTTGTAGGCTCCAATCATCACAATATTATCATTGATACACCTCAATTAGCAGCAGCCCTTGAGGATGCTGTTAAAGCCAGCGATCTCCCGGGGATGGCGGATGTAGACTCCTCCTTATACCTTTTCTGCAAAGAAGTTCGGAAAAATGCTACAGTTGCCCTATCTGGTGAATGTGCCGATGAAATATTCGGAGGATATCCATGGTTTACAAGGAAGGAGGATATAGCCTCTAATACTTTCCCTTGGGCAAAGTCCATGACTGAAAGAAGGAATATACTGTCAAAAAACTTTAAGAATATAGCTATAGAGGATTATGTGACAAGTAAATATGAGGAAACTATAAAGGAAGTCCCTAGGCTTGAAGGAGAATCTCCGGCAGACCATAGAATGAGGGAGTTATTTTATCTAAATCTAAAGTGGTTTATGGTTACTCTATTAAATAGGAAAGATAGGATGAGTATGGCAAGCAACCTTGAGGTAAGGGTTCCTTTTGCTGATTATAGGATTGTGGAATATTTATGGAATGTTCCATGGGAGATGAAATATTATCAAAACAAAGAAAAGGGATTATTGAGAAAAGCCCTCCAGGACATCCTGCCAAAAGAGGTGCTGGAGAGAAAGAAAAGTCCATACCCCAAAACCCATCATCCAGCCTACCGGAGGATGGTGCAACAGATAATGAAGGAAATATTGCAAAACCCAACTTCTCCTCTATTAGAGTTGATTGATGTTACAACAGCTATGGAACTAGTGGAGACGGGGGGAGATTCCTTGAAAAAACCTTGGTTTGGTCAGCTAATGACGGGACCTCAGCTGTTGGCCTATTTGATACAAATCAATACTTGGATGAAGGAATATCATGTAACAGTTAAATAAATATTTTTGAAATGTGAGTTAAATCAAAGAAATTCCCTCCAGTCTGTTATAAGATGTAGTTAAATCAAGGACATATTAAATAGATTGGAGTGAAGATTATGAAATATATGATTGGGAGTTCAGAAAAGGTAGGTGACATTGTAACAAATCTACCTAAAGCAGCAGGGATTTTTAAATCCTACGGTATTGATTTTTGTTGTGGTGGAGATAGAAGACTCCTGGATGTTTTGAAGGAACAGGGGTTAAATGAGGCAAAAATATTAGAAAGTCTAAACAAGGCCTATGAAGCTTCTCAAAACGTAAAAAATGATAAACTAGATTGGCAACAGGCACCCTATGGACAATTCATTGATTATATCATTGAAACCCATCACCTATATCTACAAAATGAACTGCCTAAGCTAAGTCAATTAGCTACAAAAATTTTGAGGGTTCATGGTATTGACCATGGGGAAATGTTATCCCAGGTCCATAAGCTGCTTCATAGCCTAAAGATGGAGCTGGAGCAACACTTAATTAAGGAAGAAGAGGTGCTATTTCCTTTAATTAGAGACTATGAAAAAAATCCTTCACAAAAACTACTAGACCAAATAGCGTCAGTTAATAGGGAGCTAGAGGATGAACATGATGGGGCAGGGGACTTATTGAAAAAGCTTCGTCAGGTTACAAATGGATATCAGACACCTGCTTATGGAAGTTGTGCCAGCTTTGAGTTAACCTTTAAGGGATTAGAAGCTTTAGAATGGGATATTTTCCAGCACGTTCATTTAGAAAACAATATACTTTTTCCCCGTTTAGAGGCAGAAGGCAACAAGTAAGAAAAAACCCAGCAGGAGTAACCTGTTGGGTTTTGACTTATGAAAGAAAATATAAAACAACGAGAACACTTCCTATGGTCCAGGTGTAGAAGGAGAAGTAATAGAGCTTCTCTTGTTTTATAAAGTTAATCAAGGTTCTGATGGCAAATACACCAGATAAAAAGGCTGCCAGAATACCTGCTAAAATAATGGTAAAGGATATATCGCCAGTTCCCATAGTTAAAGCATCCTTTGTTTCCAGTATGGTAGCCCCTAAAATAGAAGGAATAGCGATAAGAAAAGAAAACTTTGTAGCCAATTCCTTATTAAACCCTCTAAATAAAGACCCTACAATAGTAGCACCAGAACGAGAAATCCCTGGGGTGATGGCTAAACCTTGAAAAATCCCTACAATAAGAGCATCCCAACCCTTCATATGATGAATATTTCTTTTACCACTATGGATTTTTTCAGCTGTCCATAGGAGGGTTCCAGTAATAATAAGGGCAAAACCAATGATCAATTGGGAGGTAAAAAAGCTTTCAAAGATATCTCCCAAAAATATTCCCATCAAACCAGTGGGAATGGTGGCGATGATGATATAGATCCCCAGTTTTCTATGTTCATTATTCATGTTAAAGCCTCTACCCTTTAATACGTCAAAAAACATAAGGACAAATTCCTTGCAAATCAACAAAATATCCTTTGTATAAATGAAGAAGATAGAAATTAGCGTTCCAAAATGCAGCATAACAGCTAAAAACAGCATTCTATCCTCAGGAACATTTAATAGTCCTTGGGCTACAGCTAAATGTCCAGAGCTACTAACCGGCAAAAATTCAGTTAAGCCTTGAACAATTCCTAGTATAATGGCTTTGAAAATTGTCAATAAAAAAACACCTCCCGAAAAATTTTATTCAATAAAATAAATTATAACACAGTTTCAATAAAAAATTATGTAAAAAATTTTGTGAAATAGGTAAAATGTGAAATTGTCATTGAAGGAGGAGAGGATATTGTGTAGACTTATAGATAAGACAAAGTGCTAAAAATCCAGATTAGAGGAAGGGTTATTATGTTTAAAAACAATGACTTCATTCAACAATTTACCAATATGATGTCGGAGGGCTTTATCTTCATTGATGACAATGGGAAAATACAGATTTATAATACAAAGGCTAAAGAGATATTTGGTATTATAGGCCATGAAGGAAGCGGTCATGAAGCTGGGAAGATAGAAAAAGGTGACATTGTCATCATAGGAGATAATTGTCTAGGTCGGGATGATGGAAATCTTTCTCCAGAAGGGTTAAAATTGTTAGGCATTCAGGATAAAAGTATAGAAATCGGCGATGCTCTTGTAGCCATTGGAGTAATGGATGAACCTGATATCACTCCTATTTATCGATATAGCAGACAATCCAAGCCCCTAGATAAGTTAGAATTAATGGTAACCTTTCTTGACGAAAACATTCATGTAGTAATAGATGACATAGAAAAACATATAAAGATACAGGTAAACCATCAAAGCTTTACCCTTCCTTTTATCAATGCTATTGGCCATATGGTTGTGTTAGATAGACACACAAAAGCTATAAAGTTTTATCAGACTAAAGGATATACGGCTAGGGGGGAAGGTCTTTATAATTTACTCCTTGGTAAGCCCTACAGAGGCAAAGGTCAGGATGCCGATGCCTTTGATGTTATTGGAAAAGATATATTTGAAATCCACTGTGATAGTGAAACCATAAAAGAATTTTATGAAGTAGCTAAGGGTAAAAATCTTACCTATAAAGAAAAGTTTACAGAAATCAACGGGAGATCCACCATGTGTACCCTAGAGCCTGTAAATTATAATAATGAACGGGTAGGTGCGGTATTAAAGGTGGAGGATATTTCTGAGATTAAGAAGGTGATAAGAGAGAGGGACGAAGCCCTTTTCCACCTAGAGAGGATGGAGGAAAGGCTACAAGAAAAAGAAGGAGTTGGGGGATTTTTCTCTAAAATCATTGGTGAAAGTCAGGAAATCCAGCATGTAAAACAACTGGCCTATAAAGCAGCTCAATCCAACTCTACTGTTTTGATTTTAGGAGAAAGTGGAACAGGTAAGAGCATATTGGCAAAGGCCATCCATAAAAGCAGTAAATATAAGGAAGCTCCCTTTATCCATGTAAATTGTGGCAGTATCCCAGAAAACCTCTTGGAAAGCGAATTACTTGGTTATGAAGGAGGGGCCTTTACTGGAGCAAGAAAAGAAGGGAAAATCGGAATGTTTCAGATGGCCCATGGTGGGACGATTTTTCTTGACGAAATTGGAGAAATACCTTTACCCCTTCAGGTAAAGCTCCTCCAGGTGATACAGACCAGAAGTTTTTATAGGATAGGGGGTAGCAAAAAAAATCATGTAGATGTTAGGATTATAGCAGCCACCAATAAAAACCTAGAGGAGGAAATATTAAAGGGGAGCTTTAGAGAGGACTTATACTATAGAATCAATGTATTTCCTATATGGATTCCCCCCCTAAGGGATAGAAAGCAGGACATTTATTCTCTGGTTTACACCATTCTCCCCAAAATATGTGAAAGGATAGGATGTCAGCCTAAACACATATCAGGAGAAGCCCTCCATAAGCTTTTAGCCTATGATTGGCCTGGAAATGTTAGGGAATTAGAAAACATAGTGGAACGGGCTGTTAATCTAACAGATGGCAACACCATTTTATCCAAAGATTTAATATTAGGTAACTACCGTCATCTGCAGGATAATATAGAGATACAAGAGATTCAATCCCTAAAAGATACAATGGAACATGAAGAAAGAAAAGCGATTGAAGAAGCTTTAAGGTTTTTTGGGGGAAGTAGGGTACAGGCCATGAAAGCTTTAAAAATTGGAAAAACCAGTTTTTATGAAAAACTTAAAAAGTATGGGATAGAATAGTTCGCATAAACGGAATGTGTTCTGATTATTGAACTATTCTTTTTTTATTTGAAAAATAGCATGTTCTAGGGAAAAATTCTATAGCATGGGATTTTCCTAAGTTCACAAAACTGAACTCACTAAGAAGTTGGGATAGATTCAAAACCTTTCCAATTATTGAAAAGGATAAAATCGTGCCAAAGTGGTACAATTATTGCATATAATAATTAGTATAAATAATTAATGCTTAGGGGAGATGTAGATAATTATGGAATTACAAGGTCGTAACAATCATTTTATCTTTGCCGGTTGGGATACAGTGGAGTTGGCAAAACAGTTCGGGACCCCTTTATATGTAATTTCGGAAGGGATTATAGCAGAACGTTGTAACGAAATAAAGGAAACCTTTTTAAACAAATATAGCAATACCAAGGCCGCCTATGCCAGTAAGGCTTTTCTGACTATGGCAATGTGCAAAATGATAGAAAGAGAAGGACTAGGATTAGATGTAGTATCGGGAGGAGAACTATACACTGCTATGAAGGCAGGTTTTCCTATGGAGAAAGTTATGTTTCATGGTAACAACAAGTCATGGGAGGAATTAGAGTTAGCAGTAGAGAACAATATCGGAAGAATTATCGTGGACAACCTTTACGAATTAGAACTATTAGAAGAGATTGCAACAAGGCAAAACAAGAAAGTACAAATTCTATTTAGGGTGACACCAGGGATAGAAGGGAATACCCATAAATATATTGTCACCGGGCAAAAGGATTCTAAATTTGGTATGCCTCTAGAACCCAAAAAGATTTATGGGGTAGTAAAGCATTTAATGTCTTCTGAATATGTGGAGCTAAAGGGGTTCCATTTTCATCTAGGCTCTCAATTATTTGACAATGATATCTATATAGGAGCTATAGAAGTTATTACAAAGCTAATGTATGATTTGAAAAGGGAATTGGGTTTTATCACCACTGAGTTAAATACAGGTGGAGGCTTTGGAATACGATATACAGAGAAGGATCAACCAAAACCCCTTAGCTATTTTACAGACGCTATTATGAATGCCATAGAAAACCAGTGCAAGGAATATGACCTTGATTTACCAACTATAATTATAGAGCCAGGTAGATGGGTTGTAGGTGAAGCTGGGATTACCCTATACACTATAGGGGCTATTAAAGACATCCCTGATGTCCGGACCTATGCCAGTATAGATGGGGGTCTTCCAGATAACCCAAGACCTGCCCTGTATAAGGCAAAGTATGATGCTATAGTAGCCAATAAGGCTGAGGAAAAATTGGAAATGACTACTACTATTGCAGGCAAATGCTGTGAAACAGGAGACATACTAATATGGGATTTAGAAACCCCTAAGATAGAATCAGGAGATATTTTAGCTGTCCTTAGCACAGGAGCCTATAACTTCTCCATGGCAAGCAATTATAACAAGCTTTTAAGACCAGCAGTTGTGCTGCTGACGGAAGAACATGCTGAAGTTATGGTAAAAAGAGAGACCTATAATGATTTGTTAAATAGAGAGATGATTCCCAAATCTTTAAAAAAACAAAGTTGTATTGAGGAAATTAAAGAAGTTAGTCAACAATAATAAAAGAAAAAACCAATGCACTATTAAATATAAGTAAGATTTAAATTAATAGTGCATCGGGGCATTGCTTAAAATTTTTTAAAATTTAAGGAGGTGGCATTTAGGTTATACCTAGATTAAAGGAAAGGGGGAGGATGTCATGAAAATTGCTATAAATAATGGTATTGTTGTCGATCCAAAAAACAAGGTGTTTTCTAAACTAAATATTACTGTGGAAAATGGAAAAATATGTGACATATCTAATTTAGCGATGGATGGAGATACCGTCATTGATGCTGATGGGTTAATAGTTACGCCTGGATTTATAGACCTTCACATCCATGAAGGAAGTTATTATGCAGACAAGAAGAAATTTGATACAAATATCTTTGAAAGCATGTTAAAGATGGGGGTAACCACAGGCATTGGAGGGAATTGTGGGATAGGACCTGAGAGACCAGATGAATATTTAGATGCAGTAGATAGTATTGGTATACCTATCAATTTAGGCTTGTTTGTACCCCATAACATTTTAAGAAAAGAAGTTAATCAACTAGACAAATATGCTATAGCTTCTGGAGATGATATTAATAAAATGCAACAACGAGCAGCGTATTACCTTGATAAAGGATGTATTGGTATCTCCTTTGGGATACGATATATACCTGGACTGACTAAAGAAGAACTAGTACATATTAGTAAAGCAGCTAAAAGAGACAATAAGTTGCTTAGTGCTCATATAAGAGATGATGCAGCATATGTTATGGCTGCTGCTGAAGAATTTATTAACATTGGAAAGGAAATAGGTGTACCAATACAAATATCTCATATCGGTAGTATGGCGGCTTTTGGAGAGATGGAGAGGTTTTTGAGCTTAATCGATCATCATGTTGCTAAAGGCGTAGATATAAGTTGTGATTGTTATCCCTATGATGCTTTTAGTACAGGCATTGGAGAAACAACCTATGATGATGGTTTTTTAGAGCGGTATGGCATAGGCTATGATAGGATAGAAATAGCAGAGGGTAAATATCGTGGACAGAGATGTAATGAAAAAATTTTTAAAGAGTTGAGAGAAAACTATCCAGACACTATAACAATAGCCCATGTTATGCGGGAAGAAGAAGTAGATAGGGCACTTACACATCCTAATGTGATTGTAGCCAGTGATGGTTATCTTCATGATGGTCAAGGTCATCCAAGGGCAAGTGGTACTTTCCCTAGAATATTTGCAAAGTATGTAAAAGAGAAAAGAAAATTAAACCTATATGAAGCTGTAGAAAAAATAACTTCTTTACCAGCCAAAAGACTGAATATTGCGGGAAAAGGACACCTAGGAATTGGGGCTGACGGGGATATAGCTATTTTTAGTTTAGACAAAATCATGGATACTGCAACCTTCCAAGAGCCTATAGCATCACCAAAAGGATTTGAGTATATTTTGATAAATGGAACAATAGCGTTACAAGGGGATAGCATAGTAGAAAAAAACTTGGGAAAAACAATTAGAAAATAAGGGGGATATTTATGGATTATGGATTTTTATCGATTTTACCACCATTTATAGCAATTGTTTTGGCACTAGTTTTTAAAAATGTTTTTATTGCACTATTTACAGGTTGTTTTATAGGATACATCATTTTATCAGGGGGAAACATTATTACTGGTTTAAACAGTACGTTACTATCTTTTATTAAGGTATTTGAAAGCAATTCCAATACTATTGTCATAATAGCCTGTGGCTTGATAGGGGGATTAACCTTAGTTGTTGAAAAATCAGGGGGCTTAAATGGATTTGTTGATTATATGACAAACAAAAGATCCATTATTAAATCCAAAAAGGGAGCTAATGTTTTTGCTTGGATAGTAGGGGTATTGACATTTACATCTGGAACCTTAAGCTGTTTAGTAACAGGGGCTATATCTAGACCAATAAATGATGCTCTAAAGGTTCCCCATGAAAAACTTTCTTTTATCGTTCATACTACTTCCACACCTGTATGTGTTCTGCTGCCATTAAGTGGTTGGGGAGCATTTATGATAGGTTTAATACAAGCCCAGGGGGTTGACGATGCTGCATCTGTCATGGTGAAATCTATTCCATTGAACTTCTATGCGTTGATAGCAGTATTCTCTATCATATTTTTTATAGTTACGGGTAAAGATTTTGGCCCTATGAAAAGAGCAGAAGAAAGAGCAGAAAAAACTGGTTTGTTGGATGAGCCTAAAAACGGACAGGCCATAGATGAAGCTATGGCAGAAGCAAGTGCTGCCTCTGATGGAAAGATTGAGGGTAAAACTACAAGTCCTCTTAACATGCTTGTACCAATATTGACGATGATTGTAACCATATTGGCAGTTATGTTTATTACTGGAGAAGGAAGCATTATTGATGGAAAGGGTATGGATGCCATACTTTGGGGTGTTTTTGTTTCTTTAACTGTTGCTGGCACTATGTATATCAGTCAAAAAATCTTTAAATTCCAAGAATATTTAAATCTTGTGTTTCAAGGAGTTGGAGGTATTTTACCTGTAGTTAGTATATTAATATTTGCCTTTTCAATAGGTGGTGTTGTGAAACAATTAGGAACAGGCGAATATCTAGCAAATAATTTTGCAAGTCTTTTATCTCCAGCTATATTACCTGCCTTAGTGTTCATTATAGGAAGCTTGATATCATTTGCAACAGGAACATCTATGGGAACGATGTCTATTATGATGCCACTGGCAGTACCTATGGCCCTAGCTATGGGAGTTAATGTTCCGTTAGTAGCTGCTGCTGTATTTGGAGGAGGTATTTTCGGAGATCATGCATCACCAATATCTGATACAACAGCAATGTCATGTGCTACAAGTGGGTGTGATGTAATGGACCATATAAAAACTCAATTACCCTATGCTTTAACCTTTGGGGGGATAACCATCACTATATATTTAATAATGGGTTTTTTATTCTAGTGATGTAATAACTTATAAAGTAAATTTGGGAGTGAGATAAGAGGAATCTGACACTGGTATTCAACTGGTGTCAGTTTTTTATTGCAATACTTTATTGTATAAAAGTTGGATTTTAAAGATAAATCACAATTTTACCAGCCTTTGTTAGAATAACATTAATGTTTGCCTCATAAAAATGCATACTATAAAATAAAGGTTACTTTATAGCCTTTACCTATTATTTAAATCTCAAGTAAAGGTGGCGATAGATAATGATTAAACCAAAGGCGTTAAAGAAGGGAGATACAATTGCTATTATAGGACCTGCCAGCCCAGCTCCAGAGGGGAAGCTACAATCAGCCCTCCAGGAATTAAAGGCATTAGGCTATGAAGTCAAGCTAACAGAAAGCTGCCATGCAATTCATGGATATTTAGCCGGTACTGATGATGTGAGGGCAAGGGATTTAAACAATATGTTTCTAGATCAAGAGGTCCAGGGGATTATTTGCCTAAGGGGGGGCTATGGTACAATGAAATTGTTACATAAGCTAGATATAGCGGCTATAAAAAATAATCCTAAAGTCTTCGTAGGCTATAGTGATATTACAGCCCTACATCTTTATATGAATCAAAGATGTAAGCTTGTCACCTTCCATGGGCCAATGGCCGCCAGTGATATTGCAGGAGGCTTAGATGATTTTTCTAAAGAGTATTTCCTTAAGGCTATTACTAAGCCTGAGGCAATGGGATCAATAGAAAATCCTGCAGGTATAGAGATGGAATGTCTTGTTGAAGGGGAAGCTGTGGGAGAAGTTGCAGGAGGCAATCTAGCCTTAGTTACTGCTACCATGGGAACACCGGATGAAATTGATACAAAAGGAAAGCTATTGTTTTTAGAGGAGATAGGTGAGGAGCCCTATAGGGTTGATCGTATGCTGACCCAGTTAGCTCTAGCAGGAAAGCTGCAAGAGGCATCAGGCATTATACTTGGAGATTGGAACGACTGTGAACCAAAGAAACGTCAGAACAGCTTAAGTTTAATGGAGGTATTTAAAGAAATTATTGTGCCCTACGGGAAGCCTACTATCTATAATCTAAAGGCAGGTCATTGTACCCCTAAGGTGACCATACCCTTTGGTGTTAAGGCAAGGCTAAAGGCAACAGAAAGAAAATTATTTATCGAGGAAACTGCTACGATAGGATGGCTATAGAATCTTCAATTTCACTGGAAGTAGAAACCTTAAAAAAGTCGTTAGTAGAAGTAACAAGAAATTGCCACCGAAATCCTGAACTTGGGATGGAGGAGGTAAGGGCCCAGCTATTAAGCAATATTGATGGGGAAGCCTATCATTATTTTGTCATTTCCCCCTCCATTAAGCAACTGTGAGAAAATCAAAGATTTACAGCATCTACTTACAGCTTTTACAAATTGAAATATTTGGATCATTTTCTATCTCTTCAATACGAAGCTTCTCTTCATAATAGTCCTTTAATTCCTCTAAAGGTTTTTGCAAGAAGTCAGAAAATCCATCTAAAACTTGATGCATAAAGCTTTTGTTTAAAGAGTAGATGGCCCGCTGTCCTTCCTTTCTAACAGTTACTAAATCTGCATACTTCAATATTTTTAAATGTTGGGATATGCGGGGCTGACTCATATTTAAAATCCCCTCTAACTCACATACGTACATAGGTTTTAGTGACAATAGCTTAATAATCTTGATGCGGGTTCCTTCTCCTAAAGCTTTAAAGATGATTTCGAAGTCCATTCTTATCCTCCGTTATATCATGATATAAATATGTGTTTATATTATAGCATACTTCTTTGATGCTGTTTAGATCATTGAACTTCAGTATTTAAATCTTTAGCTACTGGAAGAGATCAAAGGGGATTATTAAGAGTTCTTTAGCTATAAGAGAAATCTATTATATAAAACTAGCAGATGGTAATAATAAATAAGGAAACAAAACTTGTGGAATTTTTTGATGAATTTAGGGGGTGTTTGTTTGCTGAACAATCGTCGGGGACTTAGGCTCCCCTAGAGAAAAAAGTGAGGGAAGGAAACCGTTTTTAAGTCAGGAGTGAAAAAGATGTTAATTGTATTTATTAGGGCCCTTATACTATATGCTTTAGTAGTGGTGGTGATGCGGATGATGGGAAAGAGACAGATTGCAGAAATGCAACCCTTTGAACTGGTTATTACAATTATGATTGCCGATTTAGCTGCAACACCTATGGAAAACACAGGTGTTCCTTTAATGAATGGGGTAATTCCTATATTAACCCTATTATCTGTCCAAGTGCTTATGTCCTACTTTTCTTTAAAGAGCGAAACCTTTCGGGAGATTATATGTGGTAAACCCAGTATTATTATTGATAAAGGAAACATTGTTCAGTCAGAGGTAAGGAGATTACGGATTAATATGAATGATCTCCTAGAGCAGCTGAGAACAAAAAACTATCCCAACCTAAGTGATGTAGAATTTGCTATATTAGAAACCAATGGACAAATGACGATCATACCTAAGGTAGAAAAAAGAAATACTATGGCTCAAGATCTAGGTATTAATTTACAGCCTGAAGAATTACCCATTACTCTAATTGTTGACGGAAAATTAATCTTAAAAAATTTACAAAAAAGTGGCTTTGATCATCAATGGCTTCGTAGACAATTAAAACAGCAAAATATCGATAGAATAGAAGATGTATTTTTTGGATTTTTATCCTCTGAAAGAATATTTTATGCCCAAAAGAAACAGAATTCTTCACAACAGGGGGGGAGTCAATGAAGGTAGTAGTCATAACTATATTGATTCTTGTTGTATTTTTTATTGCTTCCCTTTATTTTACTTATTATCTCAATCAAAGTGCTGAAACATTCATTGACATGATTGAAAAATTAGATAAATCTATTACACAAGAAAATTGGGAGGAAGCCCAAGAACATATAGAAAGGGTTATGAAAGAATGGGACAAAACAAAGAAAATATGGTTAGGTTTTTTGGAACATTACGAAATTGATATGATTGATATTATATTGGCCCGGACTCAAAAGTACGTAACTATTGAAGAAAGAAGCTTAGCATTAGGTGGTGTTGCAGAGTTAAAGCTTTTAGTTGAGCATATTTTAGATAAACAGACATTAAAGTTACAAAATATTCTATAGGGCATCAACCATTATAGAAAAATTCATTATAATTTCTATACCTTATACATGATTAAGCCTGCTACTTGATAAAAATGATTTAACTACAATTGGGATAAAACAAAGACTGGTGGAGATAACCATAGTAGAGCTGCAACAATAGCGGTATTGCCTGAAATAATTCATACCTTGAGATCTCAAGGCTATGAGTTTGTAACAGTAGATAAATTATTAAACATACCGGCATATAAGTAAGCATAAGCAAGTAGATAAAACCCCCTATCTCAACTGATATAGGGGGTTTTATACAAGATCTATATCTTTTCTGCAAAGGCTTTACCAAGCTCGAAGCATTGTTTCAAGGTTTCCTCAGAGGGTGTAAATTTTTTACCTAGTGGTTCAAAGGGTAATTTGAATCCCATTTGTCTTAGGAGGTCATGAGCCATCTGTAATCCTTCCCCACTCCAGCCATAGGATCCAAATACCCCTGCCACCTTTCCCATATTGGCCATTGGGTCAATTATGGAAAGAAGATCCCACATAGGCTTCACCATACTTTTGTTAATAGTAGGTGAACCCAAAAGAATACCCCTAGATGTATTTACTACATAATGTATTGTCTTCATGTCCTCCTTTTCAGCATCAATAAATCTTACCTTGGCTCCAGTGAATTCTAAGCCTTCTTTAATTTTTTCTGCCATCATTTCTGTATTTCTGTAGGCAGATAGGTAAAATACAGCAACCTGGTTTTGATTTCTTGTAGCCATCTCTTTAGTAGACCAAGCTACATATTTATCCATAGCCCCTTGAGGGTTCCCTCTTAATATAGGTCCATGGGATGTGAGAATTATTTTTATTTCTAAATCCTGTATCTTACTATAGGCCTTTAAAAAGTGCTGAGCAAAGGGGAGAATAATAGCGTCATAATAATGCTTTAGAGCATCATCATATTCTGGTTTATGAACAATATCTGGCTCAATGCCACAATAGTGGGAACCAAAACAGTCACAGGAAAAAAGGGTTCTATCACATCCACTATAAACAAACATTGTATCAGACCAGTGAAGGAAGGGAGCAGTGATAAAGGTCAGCTCCCTACTACCAATGTTTAATTTTTCTCCATCCTTAATAACATGGTATTTAAACTCTCTATTTATTTGCTCCTGTAGAAAAATACTGGCTGCCTTTGTACAGAAGACTTCTACATTAGGATTAATTTCTAAAATATATTTCAAGCTTCCAGCATGATCTGGCTCTGTATGATTGATAATAATATAATCAATCTCTTGGATTTTAGTTAATTCTTCAAGTTTTTTGAAATACTCATCCTTAAAATTTGCCTTTACCGTATCGATTAAAACCTTTTTTTCATCATCAATAAAATAGGAGTTATAGGTGGAACCGTAGGGGGTTTTCATAATAATATCAAAGGTTTCCAAATCAGGATCCAACACCCCAGTCCAATAAATCTTATTCTTAATTTCAAAAGCCTCCATTTGTTTATTCCTCCTTTAAACAGTTAGTAAAAATATATCTCCTAGGGATAAATGGAAATAAATTTTAAGTAAAAACCTATACATTATGTTGGTTAAGGGATGTAGAAATATTGTTTATAGAATTATTGAGTAAGGATTAGCTTATCATTGTATATTGTTTCCAATAAAAACTAAAATCAATGTACTAAGGAGCTAAAAAAACAACCCAATTATTTCCATAACTTGTTGTTTAGGGTAACACCCTATAACAAAATTTCAAAAGAGTTATAAAGATTACTATAATGAGACAGAATAACAATAATTTAAAGAAAGAAGGAGGAGAAGTCTTTGGATTTTAAAAGAGCTCAAGAAATTGTTAACTCATCAAATCATATTGAGGTGTTATATGAGGGAAAGGCTGTATGGATAGCAGGACTAAATCCCCATAATAAAACAGCTGAAATTCAACAAGGCCCCCAAGCTGTAGAAGGGAAAAAAGAAGTAGCTGTTCAGAAGCTAGTAGATAATGGTGTAATAGGGTAGATAAGATATTTATCTACCCTGTTTTTTGAAATTATTTCGATAGCATATTGACGCCATAAAAACAAAGAGTTAATATATAAATATAAACATATGAACACTTATTCATATGAATTGGAGGTGTGAAATGAAAAAAGAAATAGATGTTTGTGAAGTTCAGTGTATTCATGAGGAAGATGTAAAACAAGTTAAGGGCAGAATGTTAGAAGATAGAATTTTAACAGATATGGCAGAATTTTTTAAGGTTTTTGGAGATCCTACTAGAATCAAAATCCTCTATATTTTATTTCAAAAAGAAATGTGCGTATGTGACATTGCAGCTGTTTTAGAGCTTCAACAGTCGGCAGTATCTCATCAATTAAGGATTTTAAAAAATAAAAGATTGGTTAAATACAGAAGGGAGGGAAAAGTAGTTTATTACACGCTAGATGATAATCATATCAAAAGAATTTTTGATGAAGGTCTCAGTCATATTCAACATAGTTAAACTACTTATAATCAAAGGGGGAAAATAAATGGAAAACATAGAAAAAATTAAGCTGACGGATAAAGTAAAGCAAGATGTTTTTTTAGTGGAAGATGTGGATTGTCCCAATTGTGCCCTGAAGGTTGAGGGAAGAATTTTGAAAATTAAAGGCGTAGAGGCGGCTACCTTAAACTTTTCCACCTCTAAATTATATGTTACCTATGATGGAAAAGTTGAGGAAGTATTAACGGTGTTAAAGGAAACCGGTCATGAAGGTAGGCTGGTGGAAAAGAAAAAAGATAGTATAGACAAAAAAGAAGCTTTATGGTATCACGATAAGAAGACGATTATGACCTTTATTTCTGGTGTTTTTATCACCCTAGGCTTTGTTTTATATTTTGCAACCAGTAACAAAGACTTGTCTAAAGTATTCTTTGCCCTAGCTATGATGACAGGAGGTTATCATATTGCCAAAAGTGGACTTTATGCAGCAAAGTCCTTAAGCTTAGATATGAACTTTCTAATGCTGGTGGCAGCTATTGGAGCAGCGTTTCTAGGAGAGTGGAGTGAGGGAGCTGCTGTAGTATTTTTATTCTCTGTAGGTAATACCCTCCAAACCTATACAATGGACAAAACAAGGAAATCTATAGCCCAGCTGATGGAATTAGCTCCCAAAGAAGCCATTTTAAAAACCTCTAGTGGAGAATTGGTTGTTCCTGTAGAAGATTTGACTTTAGAAGATATAGTTATTATCAAACCAGGGGAAAAAATACCGATAGATGGTGTGGTAGTAAAGGGACACTCCTTTGTAAATCAGGCTCCTATCACTGGTGAATCTATACCAGTAGAAAAAAAGCTTGGAAAAGACGTGTTTGCAGGAACCATTAACCAACAGGGGTTACTGGAGATAAAGGTGACAAAATTAACAGAGGATACAACCTTATCTAAAATTATGCATATGGTGGAGGAGGCTCAAGCCCAAAAAGCACCTTCTCAACAGTTCGTTGATAAATTTGCTAAATATTACACCCCCATTGTAGTGGCATTAGCTATTATGATCGCCATTGTACCACCTATAATAGGGGCAGGTGATTTTTCAATATGGATGAAAAAGGCTTTAATCCTTTTGGTTATTTCTTGTCCCTGCGCCCTTGTTATTTCTACCCCAGTTTCTATTGTGTCAGCTATTGGTAACGCTTCAAAGCAGGGTATTCTTATTAAGGGAGGAGCCTATCTAGAAGAAACAGGAAAAATTAAAGCTATAGCCTTTGATAAGACAGGAACCCTAACCTTAGGAAAGCCATCTATTATAGATATAGACACCATCAATAACGTAGATAAAAAAACTGCCTTAAAGCTTGCAGCTACTTTAGAGAAGGGTTCCGAGCATCCTATTGGAACTGCCTTTTTAGAGGAGGTTAGGCTAGAAGACATTGAACTAGATATACCTCTGGATAATTTTGAAGCCCAGATAGGAAAGGGAATTAAAGGAAGTATTGAGGGAAGGACTTATTATTTAGGAAGTATAAGATTATTTCAAGATAATAAAATAAGCTTAAAGGCTATAGAAAAGAGAATAGAGAATTATCAAGGGGAAGGTAAAACGGTTATTCTTTTGGGGAATGAAGAAGAAATTCTTAGTATTTTTACGGTGGCAGACGAAGTTAGGCAGATGAGTAAAGATGCTATAGCAAGGCTAAAAAAGGCTGGTGTAGAAAAGGCAATCATGCTGACGGGAGACCATCATAATACTGCAGCAGCTGTAGCGAAAACAGTAGGAATAGATGATTTTAAAAGTGAACTGCTACCTCAAGATAAGCTAGAAGCAATAAAAAGCTTAGAAAAACAATATGGAAAAGTAGCAATGGTAGGGGATGGCATCAATGACACTCCGGCTTTAGCAACGGCATCGGTAGGGATTGCCATGGGGGTTGCTGGTACGGATGCAGCTTTAGAAACAGCAGATATTGCATTAATGGGGGATGCTTTAGACAAACTGGCCTATACAGTTTTATTAAGTCGGAAAACTGTAAGGATTATTACTGA
The DNA here is from genome assembly GCF_900100845.1 of Natronincola ferrireducens. Taxonomy (NCBI): domain Bacteria; kingdom Bacillati; phylum Bacillota; class Clostridia; order Peptostreptococcales; family Natronincolaceae; genus Natronincola; species Natronincola ferrireducens. Next base: position 87,045 of record NZ_FNFP01000007.1, read on the forward strand.
AAACATTATCTTTTCCATCTTGGTAAAGGTAATATTTTTAACATTGACATTTATGGGTAGAGCTAACCTGTGGATGGCGGTCTTTGCTGATACAGGAGCATCAATTATCGTTATATTAAATGGTATGAGATTATTAAAAAGCAAATTTGAGATATAGCTAAGGCTATATCTTTTTTCACCATAACAATATATATTATCAACTAAAAACATTTTTTAAAAAAGAATAATTTTGTGTTTAAAGATAGGTTTTGGGGGAATATATAAATTGACGATAATGTCTAAGAAAAATAAAGTGAAAACTTAAAATTATAGGAGGTAAACAAATGACAGAAAGATTAGTTGGTGTTCAAGCACCCTATTTTGAAATGAAAACAGTAGATGGTGAAGGACAAGAATTTGGAAGGGTATCTTTAGATGATTACAAAGGAAAGTGGTTGGTAATGTTCTTTTATCCATTGGACTTTACCTTTGTTTGCCCAACAGAAATTACTGGTTTCAATAAGAAAATTGAAGATTTTAGGAAAATGAACGCTGACGTATTGGGTGTAAGTACAGATAGTGAGCATTCCCATAAGGCATGGATCAATACAGCTCAAGATAAAGGTGGGTTGGGACAGCTAGCTTTCCCATTGGCATCTGATATGACGCAAAAAGTAGCCAGAGATTATGGAATCTTAATTGAAGAAGAAGGTATTGCTTTGAGAGGATTATTTATCATCGATCCAGAGGGTATTTTAAGATATTCTGTAGTACATGATTTAAATGTTGGAAGAAGTGTTGATGAGACGATAAGAGTGCTTCAAGGTCTGCAATCTGGTGGGTTATGTCCCATTGACTGGGAACCAGGAGACGAACATCTATAGGAATAATATCAACAGCAATAAAGAGGGAGCGAAATTCGCTCCCTTTAAATTTATAAAGCTTTCATTTTACCTACTAAATCTGAGCCTATACTATAGGCCTTTTCTAAGCTTTCCTTTCTTTCCATAACAGACTTTTCATCTACATTAGCAACAAAAAGATTTCCTTCATGGTCTGTGTTAATGGATTTAAAGAAAAGCTCCATAATAGGAAGGGTGGCATCAAAAAGATGGGGTTCTTCAGGCATACCAGCAGTGCAAATAAAATATCCTATACGCTTTTTACTTTTATTGATTAAAGAATCATTTAATATATATTTACTCGACCATATTGCTTGATTACGATCGATAATGGTTTTTACTTGAGCACTGATGCTATTGAAATAAAGAGGAGAAGACAAAATAACAATATCCGCTTGATCAAACTTTTCATAAACCTCCCCCATATCATCCTTTAAAACACATCCCCGCTTTCGACCACAGCCGCCACAGGCTTTACATGGGCTAATGTTCAACCTATCGGCATATAGCTTATCTATAGTAATAGGTTCTATAGAAGTTTCTTCTATTCCCTTTAGCATCTCATGGACTAAAGTATCATTGTTTTTCCCCTTCCTAGGACTACCTACAATTGCTAAAACTCTTAACATAGTATATACCTCCTATTATGTATGAAAAATTTAAGGCTTTTTTGCATATAATTTTATTTGTTAAAAAAATTGAATTTCAAACCAATATACCAGTAGACCAAAAACAATACCTGGGACTGTAGTAATAACCGTGGCCCATAGGGCAGAAGGACGATCGATAGCAATCAAAGGTAATAATGCATCACCATCTTGAGAAATAGCATTGGCAAATAGGGCTGCAAAGGGAACAAGGTCCCTTGTGAATAAGGTAACAAATATAATCTGAGGACCGCATCCCGGAATGATACCTATAGAGGCTGCTATAAAAACAGAAAAAATTCCCGTAGTCAACAATGCAGTTTCAATCATATTTTCTCCAATTCCATAATCGCCACCACCGATACCCAACACCAACAGTTCATAGGCTAAAAATCCAACAAATACCCAAGTGATAACAAAAGCTGTGTCTTGAGCATTATGGATGATGGTTTCCTTTAAAGACATGGCCTTTAACTCTGTTTCCTCATGGGTATCATCTCCTAAAAACTTCTTGCTTGCAATCATCATCACAATAGAAAAAATAGTTCCTATAACCCCTAAAGCTCCTGCTATATTTATATTTAAGCCAATAGCTTCTCCTAAATCAAATTGGAATAATTCACCTACTCCAAAGGGCAAAGCTATTGCCAATACAAGCCAGTACATAAAGAAACCCTTATGGGTAACTTTGTATCCTAAAGTATCATGATTTTGGTGTCCCTTTAATTTATGATGAAGCAATAAGTCAATCTCATCACCCTCATCATGACCTATATGGGTAATGAAATCATTTTTACACCCGCTAAATTGATTACATTCATAATGGAGGGATGAATGGTCAGCATCTGCATGATGTTTTTTCACTTCCTCCTTGGTTTTTTGCCTTTTCTTATATTTTGTGAGAATACTTGCACCTAAATTTGTTTGATCTACAGCATACCCTGTGATAATACCAACAATCAAAGACATTAGACTAACGATAATATAATGAAAGGGGTGACTGGCAATCAATACAAATGCAGAATCTCCCATGGTGGCCACCAAAGTAGCTATAACCGTACCAAAGGTAACAGCATTTTTAAAAAATAAAGGCATAATGAAAATGGCACCACCACATCCAGGTGTGAGACCCAATAAGGCTCCTAGGACAGGTTGCCATTTCTTTGATTTTTCTATGGAGGCAATAAAGGCACCAGATTTTTTGAAATTAATAAATCCAAATAATAAAAGAACAAAACCTACAAAAATCCCTACTTCTAGAAATGCATCCTCCATACTGCGTATCACTAAATCTAAAATAACTTCAAACAAGAAAATACCTCCCCTCTTTTATCTGTATTCAAATTATACCCCCTTTTAAGTCAAGGTAGCAACCTTTAGGGTTTATTTTTTCTGCGATTTTCTGCAAACTTCTTTATTTCCTCCTCTTGATGGAGCTCGGAGGAGATTTCCCAATGGATTACAAAGGTTAGAATAAGTCGGAGAATAATGATCGTACCCAATATTTTTATATCATCCATTGTCCGCACCAAAATTGTTCTTAATATTTCACCCCCCAATTTAAACTCCAGCCCTAAAGCTAGTCCCTTTGCTAATTCAATCTTAATACAGGTATCATTAAATGTTAGCTTTTCTTTAACGTACTTGAGAAAACTCCTTAAAGCAGTATAACCTATAATAAATATACCGATTAATTCTAAAGTGCCTATGGCGTAGTGGGCTACTACTTCGATGAAATCTTCTAACATGGTATCCTCCTAGGTCTAGTTGTCTTATGTTAATAGTATGTCCAATCTCTTCAATACAATTTAAAGTCCTACTGATTTCACCAGTAGGACTGTTTTATGGTCATACATTATGTTGCTAATCTAGTGATGGCTAAAACAATTAATATACACCCTGGGATAAAAGAGGTTGTTTCTTTTAATTTGCTGACAATATACTTTTTACCAATACAAATCCCCGACAGTAAAAAAACTAGATTAACAATCGCCACCAATAATAATGTAAACAAGATAATAGAAATGGAAGAAAGAGAAACAGCGATACCTATAGCTAAGGAATCGATAGCTAGAGCAATCCCTAGTAAAATAGCCTCCTTTGTATCAATAACTCCCGAAATGTCTAAATCTACCTTTGAAGGGTCCCTCAACACATTAATGGCTATGCCTAAAGAATTAATACTAATAACAGCAATAGAGGTAGGTTCTTGAACCTTTTCCTTAGGATATTTATAATTCAACCATCCTTGAATGGTAAACCAAAGACCAATGACAATCAAAATACCAGCTCCCACTAAATCCATGGCTATTTGAGGAACTAGCCTTGTTAAAAGATTACCAGCAAAAAAACCTACACTTAAAAGTGAAACTGAAATGAGGTCCAATATAACAAGAGAGCGCAGAGGAACTCTAATATTTTTAATACCGTAAGCGATGCCTACACTTAAACTGTCCATGCTAATGGCTATTGCAATTAAAAGACCTTCAAACATCTAATCCCTCCCCCATTGCATATCCTTTTATTATAGTATGTAGAAACCCATGGGGGGTTACAAAATTTTCCCTAGTGTTTTGTGTGAAAAATGTTGTAAAAAAAAGAAAGTTATGATAGGATAGCTTTAAAATTATATAATCACTTATTTAAATACTTTCAGGGCGGGGTGAAATTCCCCACCGGCGGTAACGTTTTATACGAAGCCCGCGAGCCTTAGTGGCTGATCTGGTGTGATTCCAGAGCCGACAGTATAGTCTGGATGGGAGAAAGTAAATCATTATATTGGAGATACATAATACGTTCTGTTTCCTATGCAAAAGTATTATATATCAATATAAAGAATGTACATTATACCCTGAAAGAAAACATCAGGGTATTTTATTTTGCCTAAAAAGAAAAAATAACAAAAGAAGAGATAGCTGGAGGTGGTGTTATGGAAAAATATTATATGGGAAAAGCCTTAGATTTGGCAAAGCTAGGATGGGGCAAAACAAGACCAAACCCCTTAGTGGGAGCTGTTATTGTCAAGGATGGATATCTAGTAGCAGAAGGTTATCATCATTATTATGGTGGAGATCATGCAGAGGTAGATGCTCTTAAAAAAATTGACTATACTGCAAAAGGCGCTACGATGTATGTTAGCCTAGAGCCCTGTTCTCATTATGGAAAAACCCCTCCTTGCGTTGAAGCCATTATAAAAAGCAAAATAAGCAGGGTAGTAATTGCTATGGAGGACCCCAATCCTCAGGTGGCAGGAAAGGGGATTAGGATATTAAGAGAACATGGCATAGAAGTGGTGACGGGAGTAATGGAGGAAGAGGCTAAGAAATTAAATGAAGTTTTCATTAAATATATTACTACAGAAAAGCCTTTCTGTATTTTAAAAACCGCCATGACACTAGATGGCAAAATAGCCACTACTGAAGGAGATTCTAAATGGATAACCGCCGAGGATGCTAGAGCCTATGTTCATCATATCAGGAATAGGGTAGCAGGAATTATGGTAGGTGTAGGTACTGTGTTGCAGGATAACCCTCAGCTTAATACTAGAATTCTAAATAAAGAAGTAAGGCATCCCACAAGAATTATTGTAGATAGCAAATTAAGGACCCCCCTCCACGCCAATGTAGTAAAGACTGCTAAGGAACAATCTACAATTATAGTAACTACAGAAGAAGCATCAAAAGACAAAATAGATAAATTACGGACATTAGGGGTACAGATCCTTAAGACTAAAGGAAGGGACGGCAAGGTAGACCTTGAAGATCTAATGATAAAGCTAGGACAGCAAAAGATAGATAGTATCCTTCTAGAAGGAGGAGGTACATTGAACTATTCAACACTAGAAGCAGGAATTGTAGATAAGATGTTATCTTTTATTGCTCCTAAAATCATAGGTGGTCAAGCTGCTATCACACCTGTAGAAGGAATAGGTAAAAGCTTAATAAAAGATGCTTTTATTGTAGAGAATATTGGCATACAGCAGTTTCAAAGAGATATTCTCATTGAAGGATATATTAGGAGGAAGGAAGCCATATGTTCACAGGAATTATAGAAGAAATTGGTAGGATCAAAGGAATACACAAAAGTGGAACTGGAGCCAGTATTGTGATTGAGGGCCATAGGGTTTTGGAGGATGTGAAACTAGGAGATAGTATAGCGACCAATGGTGTATGTTTAACAGTAAATCACTTTGATACCTCAAGCTTTAGGGTGGATGTTATGGCAGAAACCATGAGACGAAGCAACTTGAAAAATCTCAAAACCGGCAGTTTAGTTAATTTAGAGAGGGCCGTTGCGGTGGGAGATAGGTTGGGGGGACACATTGTTAGTGGTCATATTGACGATGTGGGGATCATTACCCATTATGAGAAAGAGGATAATGCTGTATGGGTAACGGTTAGTACAAGCCCTGAACTCCTGAAGTATATTGTTTTAAAGGGTTCTATCACCATAGATGGGGTGAGTCTGACGGTAGCCCATGTTGAAGAAGCATCTTTTAAGGTTTCTATTATCCCCCATACTCGAGATGAAACAACCTTGATCAACAAAGGGGTTGGAGAACTAGTTAATTTGGAGTGTGATATGGTGGCAAAATATATAGAAAAGCTGATGCTATTTACAAAGGGAAAAGAGGAAAAGAAGGATATTTCAATGGATTTTTTAGCAGAACATGGATTTATACGATAAAGGAGGAGAAAAATGCAATTCCAATTCAATACAATTGAAGAAGCAATACAGGATATCAAAGATGGAAAAATGATTGTTGTGGTGGATGATGAGGATAGAGAGAATGAAGGGGATTTAGTTACAGCAGCTCAATGTATTACACCAGAAACCATTAATTTTATGGCTAAGTATGGTAGAGGACTGATCTGCTTACCGATGTTGGAAGAAAAGCTAAAAACACTGCAACTTCCTCAAATGGTGCAAAATAATACGGATGATCATGGAACAGCTTTTACAATCTCCATTGATGCTGTGGAGACTACAACAGGAATTTCTGCTTATGAAAGGGCTTTTACAATTCTAAAAGCCGTATCTAATGATGCAAAGCCTGGGGATTTTAAAAAGCCAGGACATATTTTCCCATTGGCAGCAAAACAGGGTGGTGTATTAAGTCGTTCTGGTCATACTGAAGCTTCAGTGGACCTAGCTAGACTAGCAGGTCTATATCCTGCGGGAGTTATTTGTGAAATTATGAGTGAGGATGGAACGATGGCTAGGGTTCCAGAGTTAATGGAGTTTGTTAAGGAGCATAAATTAAAAATTATTACGATAGCTGATTTAATAGCTTATAGAAGAAAAAATGAAAAATTAATTCAACGGGTGACAGAAGCCCATATGCCTACTAAACATGGGGATTTCAAAATAATAGGCTATGAAAACAGCATAAACAATGAACATCATGTAGCCTTGGTAAAGGGAGAAATCACAGAAGATAAACCTGTGTTAGTAAGGGTCCACTCTGAATGCTTAACAGGAGATGCCTTTGGATCTTTAAGGTGTGATTGTGGTGAACAATTTGATGCAGCAATGAAAAAGATTAATGAAGAAGGTAAAGGTGTACTGCTCTATATGCGTCAGGAGGGGAGAGGTATTGGATTGATTAACAAGCTAAAGGCCTATGCCCTGCAGGATGAAGGTTACGATACAGTAGAAGCAAATCTTGCTTTAGGGTTTCCCGAGGATATGCGGGAATATGGAGTAGGGGCCCAGATATTAAAGGATATAGGGATAAAAAAGATCAAACTATTGACGAATAATCCTAAAAAACTGATAGGTTTAGCTGGTTACGACTTAGAAATCGTGGATAGGGTACCTATTCAAATGAATCATAATGAAAGAAATGAGCACTACTTAAGAACAAAACAAGATAAAATGGGACATTTACTAAAATTTAAGGAGGAGAAATAAAACATGAAGGTATTAGAAGGACAATTAACTAGTAAGGATTTGAAATTTGGTATTGTTATTGGAAGGTTCAATGAATTTATAGGAGGTAAATTATTAGATGGAGCGTTGGATGCCATAAGAAGGCATGGAGGAAAAGAAGATGATGTAACTATTAGCTGGGTGCCAGGAGCTTTTGAAATTCCTCTTGTAGCAAAAAAGATGGCCAAGTCAGGTGGGTACGATGCTGTAATTTGTTTAGGAGCAGTTATTAGAGGTAATACACCTCACTTTGATTATGTAGCCAATGAAGTGACAAAAGGAGTAGCTCAAGTGGGTTTAGAATTAGAAGTACCAGTAATATTTGGTGTCCTTACCACAGATACCATCGAGCAAGCAATAGAAAGAGCAGGAACAAAGGCCGGTAATAAAGGCTTTGAAGCAGCAGTGACGGCTATAGAAATGGTTAACCTATTAAAAACTATTGGATAACAACTTATCTTAATTCCTACATTATTAAACAAAACTCATTCTAACCTTGCCAATCATTTGGTATTGCATTGTAATTAAGCTTGCTTAATAAATATAATTTTGTTAATAACCTAGGAGACACCGAGTGTCTCCTTTTGATCTTCTACCATTTTTTAGATTTAGTTGAATTTTTGCTTGATATAACATATAATATTAATGTTAAAATACTAACCAATTTCATAATAATATTAATAATGATTCTCTATTATGAAGGGTTCAAAGAATTTAAAAGCTAAAACCTTTTTGAAACACAGAGTCAAATCAAAGATTAGAAGGAATTTTCTGAATATTTAACGAAAAATTCAGAAAATAATGATTGTTAAAAAAGAAACTATGTTTAATGCAGACGATAAGGGGGTACAATGATGGATAAATCAGTAGAATTGCAGGTGAGAACACCTAAAGGAAGTAGTGAAGAGATGGCAACGGAAGTTATAGAGGTTGATGAAAAAATTAAATTTTTAATTATTTTTGCTTATGCAGCTTTTATTTTACTATCCGCTTTTGCCTTTAATAGTCCTGCTGAAATTATAGGGGGCATGAGAAATATTGTAATCGCACCTAGTATATTAGTGACAGATTACATGGCAGTAGGTAGTATTGGAGCAGCATTATTTAACAGTGGATTATTAATGCTAGCAGCTATTTTTATTGTAAGAGTTAATAAAGTGCATATGAATGGCCCTATTATTGCAGCTATTTTAACTATAGGTGGATTTGCACTTTTCGGGAAGAATATATACAACATCTGGGGAATTATCCTAGGGGTATATTTACATTCTGTTTACCAACAAGAGAAGTTCAGCAAGTTTATTTTGATAGCATTATTCGGAACTGCTTTAGGACCAATGATTAGTCAAGTTAGCTTTGGATTTGGTTTTTCTTCTATTAATGGGATTGTTTTAGGTAGTTTAATAGGTGTTGTAGCGGGATTCATACTTCCACCATTGGCTACTCATTTTGTAAAGTTCCATCAAGGTTTTAACTTATACAACATGGGATTTACATGTGGTATGGTAGGAACCTTTTTTATGGCACTTTTCAGAGCCTTTAATCTCCAAAATCCACCGACATTAATTGTAGCAGAAGGGCATAACTATGTATTAGGAATCTATTTATTTATCATGTTTGCCTCGATGCTTATTATAGGACTTTTATTTAACAATAGGAATTTTAAAGGATACAAGCGTCTCTTACAGCACTCAGGAAGATTGGTAGCGGACTTTGTTAGCTTAAATGGATTTGGATTGAGCTTTATCAACATGGGATTATTAGGAGTTGTTACAACGGGATATGTATTATTGGTGAAGGGTCAATTAAATGGACCAATTATTGGTGGGATTTTTACGGTAGTAGGATTTGGAGCTTTTGGGAAGCATACTAAAAATATAATACCTATATTAATAGGAGTATATATCGCTTCCTTATTCCAAATATGGGATACCAATTCTACAGGAGCTCTATTGGCAGCGTTATTTGGTACCACCCTTGCACCTATAGCAGGACAATTTGGGTGGAAGAGTGGAATTATTGCAGGATTTTTACACATGGCTATGGTAATGAATATTGGATATTTACACGGAGGCATGAATCTATACAACAATGGTTTTTCAGGAGGTATGGTGGCCGCTGTCCTTGTGCCAATAATTGATTCCTTTAAATTTAAAAAGGAGGAATAATCTTTTGACACATGATAAAATGAAGGCGATTAAAATTGTAGATGAACTAATTGCTTTCTACTTTAAGTTAGGCATAACAAAATTTGAGATTGACTTTTGTTATGAAGAAAAAGAAATAAAGATAAGTCTACAGGGAGAATGCAAAAAACCTCCAGTGGAAGAACTGGAAGAGTTAAATGAATTTTTAAATCATCCGCGACAAGAAGAATTTGAAGAATACTATTGGGAACTTGTAGGGGTGAACGATCACTATCAAGAGTTAATCTTATTAGGAGCTTTAGTTGATAATGGAGATATAGATATAAGTAATGGTGAATTACGGATTACAGTTACAAGAAAGAAATAGAAGCTAATTCAAATGATTTTAAGACTCCCTAGGGCAGTGCCCTAGGGAGTCTTTTTATAACTAGATTGGCCGAGATATTGGGTTTCATGGCAGCATTGCTATGTTTTTACATTCAATAGCCTTGACATGTTTTAAAGATCATGTTATATTTATATTCCGCTGTCACAGAGGTTGCTGTTGGGAAGCCTGTTTTTCAACAAAGAATACAAGCCTTCAAAAAAACTCCTAAAAAAGTATTGACAGAGGAAAAGGATTCTGATATAGTAGTAAAAGTCGCCGGAAGTTGAGGGGTGACGGGAGATAAGTTAACACTTAGAAAAAAAGAGATTAAGAAAAACTTTAAAAAAGTGTTGACATAACATCTTGAACATGATATAGTAGTAAAGGTCGTCACTAAGAGGCGGCGAAGAAGAAAATGAAGAAGGTCCTTGAAAATTAAACAGTATAGATATTAAGCCAGCAAAATACATCCATCAAAAAGATGGAACCCAGAAATTTTTTATTAAGAGTTTGATCCTGGCTCAGGATGAACGCTGGCGGCGTGCCTAACACATGCAAGTCGAGCGA